>MEHG01000004.1 GCA_001940705.1 Candidatus Thorarchaeota archaeon AB_25 | reverse complement strand
GTTAGAATGATTAGATTGGTGCTTTCGGAATGAAGCCCTTCTCATAGAGGGTTTCAGAGGCTCCACGGGCACGCCTGATGATTTTCTCCGCATGCTTGTAGAGGTCCTTCTCCTCCCAGTGTTTCTTGGCAATGCCTTGCTCGATAGCTTTCATCCCCACAGCTGTGGCTTCGGCAGGATACAACTCCCACTGGTCCATCGTTGGGATTACTTTACGCTCATTGGCTTCTTTCGCACCGAGGTCAGCCAATGCTTGAGCTGCAGCTATACACATCTCATCAGTGATTGTGTTTGCCCGAACATCGAGAGTTCCGCGGAAGATTCCAGGGAATCCAAGAGAGTTGTTGATCTGGTTGTCAAAGTCCGACCGACCAGTTCCAACAATTCGAGCTCCTGCATCCTTAGCGTCCCATGGCCAAATCTCAGGTAGTGGATTGGCACAAGCGTAAACAATCGAGTCGGTGGCCATCTTCGACACCCACTCTTTCTTCACAGTGCCAGGCACTGGTCGTGAAGCAGTGATGAGCACATCCATTCCTTCAATAACTTCGCCCATATCACCAGTATGACGCTCTGGATTAGTCTTCTGAGCCAGATCGTATTTGAAGGGATCATAGTCCTTATCTTTCACGATATCTTCACGGTCTGCATAGATTGCACCCTTGCTGTCCACCATGATGATGTTCTTTGGATCCACTCCAGCAGCTATCAACAAGAAGGCTGTACGGGTGTTTGCTGCACCAACTCCCAAAAAGGCGACTGTAGTATTCTCAATGTCTTTCTTGACAACATTTAGTCCTCCAAGCACACCTGCTAGAACTACTGTACCAGTCCCTTGTGCATCGTCATGCCAGACTGGAATCTTGACTTCAGGATCGTTTCTCAGTGTTTCAAGAACCTTGTAGCACTTTGGCTTTGAGATATCCTCAAGATTGATACCACCAAATGACGGCTGCAAGAGTTTGACAAACTCAATAATCTTGTCAGGGTCCTTTGTGTCAACACAGATCGGCCATGCATCCACACCACCTAGGTACTTGAAAAGAATAGCTTTTCCTTCCATCACTGGACCTGCTGCTAGTGGACCGATATCACCGAGACCAAGCACTCGGGTACCATCGCTTACAACAGCCACCATGTTACCCTTGTTCAGATGCTCATAGGCCATCTCAGGATTCTCTTTGATGTCCAAGCATGGCTTAGCCACACCAGGAGTATACCAGATTGCAAAATCTGAGAAGTCGCGAACCGGACATTTGCCAATGCTCATAATCTTGCCTTGGTAAAATGGGTGGAGGACCATAGCATCCTTCCCGGGCTTCTCAGCCTTTTTCTTCAACTCTTCAACAGAGAGCTTTTCATCAGACATAATGTGAGCCCCTTTGTTTCATTCAGACGAGCTACATTCGCCCGTCATGCGAGTTGGGGCTGACCATAGCTCCGGTTTAAGTGTATCCTTCAGGGATACCACCAACTTAGTTGACTAGAGCCATAGGACCGAGGATACATCGTTGTATTGATAAAACAACAATCGAATGGTTGTTCATGCCCGGAGTTGGTGACGAATTTCATAGTGCAACAAAATACGAGAGAGGTAAACTGCCTGGACACAGGTTAGATTGGAGCACAAAACCATCAGTCTACAAGAAATATCCTGAGGCTGAGAAGATTGACCTTCCTCCACCGGTGGTGCAGGGAGGACCAGGTCTCTGGGAAGTTCTTCGAACCCGAAGGAGTGTCCGTGCCTACACTCGAGATTCCATAAACATTGAGGACCTATCACAGACACTCTGGGCTACACAGGGAATCACTGCTTCCATCGGAGACCATAAGCTAAGGAGCGCTCCCTCTGCAGGCGCACTGTATCCAATAGAGACCTATCTCTTGATCAATCGAGTTGATGGTCTAGAGTCAGGTCTATACCATTATGATGTTGAAACTCACCAACTAGACTTACTCAAGAAGGGGGACTACTCTCGAGAGGTGAGAAAAGGTGCTCTTGACCAACAGATTGCTGAACGTGCCTCAGTGGTATTCATCTGGAGTGCCATATTCCAGAGGTCGAAGTGGAAGTATCTCCAACGCGCGTACCGCTATATTTTCCTAGATGCTGCTCACATAGCTCAGAATCTGGCCTTGGCAGTTGAAGGACTTGGTCTTGGAAGTTGTCAGATTGGTGCAATTTATGATGATTATTTGAACGAGCTAATGGGCTTTGACATCTCTGAAGAGAGTGTAATCTACTTGAGTAGTATCGGTAAACCAAGTAGGACTGGTGAGTGAAACTACAGTTTCAAACCCCAGAATTCTACAAGTTGCTCTGCATGCTTTGTAGAACGAACCTTGTCTATACCTTCAGAACCGCCGAAGATGGCTTCAATCTTGCCAGCCTCATCTATCAGGTAGGTTATTCGTTTGACTCCCACTCCCAGGATGTTTAATCTGCTGTAAGCATCGTACAGCTTTGCGATACTAAGGTCCTCGTCTGTTAGAATATTGAACGGAAGTCCGTTCTTCCTTCTGAACTTCTGATGGAGTTCTGCTGTGCCTCCTGAAACTCCAAAGATTGGAATCCCAGAGCCCTCGAAGAGTTGATAGCTATCTCGGATAGAACAGGCTTCAGCAGTGCATCCGGGTGTGAAGTCCTTTGGATAGAAATAGAGGACTAACTTTTGACCTTTGTAGTCACTCAACTTGAATCTCTTACCTTCGTCGTCTTCCGTTTCGAAATCTGGAGCGGCGTCGCCTATTTGTAACACTACAATTCCCTCTACAGCTTGAGATCCCAGAACTTGATGACTTGATCCGCATGTTCCTTGGTCTTGACCTTCTCGATTCCTTCAGAGCCACCAAATATCCCCTCGATTATTCCCTTCTCATCTATTAGGAATGTTGTTCGTTCAATACCCATGTACTCTTTCCCGTACATGCTTTTCTTCTGGTAGACATTATAGAGCTTAGCAATTTTAAATTCCTCGTCCATAAGCAGTGGAAATGGTAGATTGTTCTTCTCTTTGAAACTATTGTGCGACTTCTCGGTACCACCAGATACTCCAAACACTGGGATATCTGATTTTTCAAACACGTTGTAGCTGTCACGGATCGAGCACGCTTCAGCCTGACATCCTGAGGTGTTATCCTTTGGATAGAAGTATAGGAAGATCTTCTTCCCCTTGAAACTGCTGAGTTTGACTGTTTCCCCACTCTCAGTGGTCGTTGTGAAATCAGGTGCTTTGTGACCTATCTTTAGCATTGAATTGTCATCTCCTTGTTAAAATTAACAATAATGAATTCAATCACGGGTCTTTGAGTAATAAGTATTTGCATAGTTCCAAAACCTTTAGCAATCCTTAAAGAGCAAGCAACACGCAGAGCCTATAGTCTTAGGCGGAGTGAAGATGGCGGAGAGCATCATAACCTACAAGTCATTGACTAGGATTTACGTAACCATTGGCCTTGGCACTCTTCTATTCCTAGTTTTAGGTTACTTTATCGCAGATCTTTTTCTGCCCTCTACAACATGGGATTGGGTAGCAATCTTCCTGTTCTTCATTAGTCTACCAGTGTTTGTAACTGCTTTAGGTTTTTACATCGGATGGTACGGAAAGAAGTCTGCTATTGAATACAGCGATCCCACTTGGACAGTCGAGCCTGTTCAGATGACTATTGCTGATGCAAAAGGGCTTGTCAAGCGCAACAAACGGAAACACTGGCGACTGGTCTCAAATAGCAGTTATTGGACATTCTTTATCCCAATTGCACTCCTCCTGTTCATGGCTGGTTTGCCAGTCTATATCCTAATTGAAAATCCAAGTCTTGCAGGGTTTGACTCATGGATGTTTGCTCTTGCACTTTCACTTGTCTATGCCGTGGCTTCAATTGGTGCATTGTTAGCATCCTCAAATGCCGCATCTGAAGACTTCGATATACTCCTAGTAAGGGAAGTTATCGCATTAGCTGAAGCTCAGGAAAAGATTCCTGGAATGTCTCATGTCCGTATCGTGTTTGACAAGGGCGAACAAGATGGCTATGAGATGTATGAGGGCCCAAGAGTCGTTTCTCGAATCTCTGGGATTGAGAAGGATGCCTATATCGAGTCTTGGTCGGAGGATCTACATGCCGTTACCCGTGTGCTCTGCAGACTACACGAGTCCAATATGGATCCACAAGTAGTCTGGTGGTGGATATCAAGTGATCGAAATTTCCGCAAATTCGTCGGTACAGATGAAAAGGGATACTATGTCAGACTTCCGGTTCAATCCAAGATGAAGCATCCTGGAGTCAAAGACATTTCCATTCTCTTCGAAAATGCAGTGGCCATACTCATTTTAGAATGGTTACAAAATCGAGGAGAGAATGAAGAACTCTCTGAGATTCTCAAAGAGATAAATGCAACTCCTCCTGAGGGATAGAATTGACAGAAGGTCCTATTAGGATTGGGTCTTTCCTGAATTACCAAATCGTGATTTTTCTTCTTGTAATCATATGGGCTTTCATGGGTTTCGAGGTGGCCCAATTCCAGTTACTCCCATTGTATGAAACTCCCTTCATTTGGATTGCTTGGGCTGTCTTTGTACTTGTTAGCATAATTCCTGCTATTACAGCTGTCACATGGAGAATGAAAACTCAGATAGTCTTCATCGAACCAGTATGGGATCTCAGAGAAAGAGAGGTCTCTCTATCCGAGTACCGCGAAATGATGAAACAGTATCGAAGCGAATACCGAGACTTCTTATCAATCGTTGACTACAACCTCATCCTTCTAGCGCTCATCATTTCAGTGATGGCCGTGGCGGCTCCTTTTCTGCTCATGAGAACAACCATCATTCTGATTGCAGCAACACCAGTCATCTTTGGTATCTTTGTCTTGTTCTTTGGGCTCGCTTGTTCTTCAATTACGTTCAAGTTTATACCAAACGACGCTACTCCTCATTTTCCCATTGTATCTGAAAAGTCACTACACTCGTCTGTCAAGTTGATGGAATCCGCTCCTGGTATATCATGGAGCGGGGTCAACCTATCACTGGGTGAAGCTTCAGGTTATTACACAGTTCGTAACACCACACCTGTATCTCGAATTGAAGGTATTGAGAGTGCTGCCAAAATTCAGGGTATAACGGATGAATCCGGCTATATTATAAAAACGGTAGCCATGCTCACTCTGGATAATTCAGATACACCGAAAGTGATTGACGAATCCTCTGGTGAAACGTACCCCAAGCAAATTACAGAAATGGTGCATAAGATTCTCTTAGCGTATATTGAGGCTAAAGGTGCTGATGAGATCCTGGATGAAGTTCTTGAAGAAGTCACACACTTCTTGAAGCGATTCGAAGCTGAAGGCGCTTCTGAATCATCATAGAGCTTATCACTCTCCAAGTTATGAGAAAGTTGAGGGAAGGTTTGGATTGAACGAAGAAATAATCATCGATTATAGTAGGCAAGGAAATGTAAACAGAGCATTCGCAATTATTGCAGTTCTCTTCTCAGTTGCAGGAATTATGATTAACTATCTGAACCTGCTCGCCTTCAACAATCTGGTTGTATTCGTTGGAATGCCCGTTGTCCTTTTCTTTGTGTCACTAGGAATGGGTGGAGGATCCAAGAAAGCGATCGACTACAATCCTGGAAAATGGGAGAAGAAAAAGACGTGGGTGAGTTTCACTGACTATGAGAATATGGTGGACCAGTATGAAGATGCCTATGGTGAGTTGTATTCAAACCCAGGTGACTATCTGAGCTGTTGTTGTTCACTCATATTCATCCTTGTCTTTGGATTCCTGATATTGATGTCACAGTCGATGAGCATTGTTCTACTCGATCCAGTCATTGACCAAATTCTCTTCATTGTCCTTGAATACAGCATTGTTGCGGTGGCAGGGTTTGTCATTGGTTTCAGAATCCCTTCGATTGATGCTCAAGAATTCTTCACACGCCCCTTGAAAGGCGATGTCTACAGTTTCGCGAGTGAACTTGCAGGTGTCCCTGGTATTAGAGCTGGGATGAATGTAGAGCTAGGAGTCCGGTCAGGTGTTCAAACAATCATTGACGCCGAAGTCAAGGCGTATGTCCAAAATCTTCCTGAGACTGTCCAAATCCAAGTACAGGTCTCTCATTCTGGGTTTGCTTATCCTTACCTTGTTGGTACAGCCTACAAGGGTGGTCGAGTATCGCCACATGAGGATTCTTTCCGAATTGCAACACGGTATCCAGCCCGTCTTGAATATTCAATGGACAAGGATGTTATGGTAATTGTTGCTCGTTTTGATATTCCAGAACGTACAAGCAGTGTGCCTCACATATCGATGGGCGATTTCAGAGAGCTAGCTGCTCTACTTGCTGGAGAACTGCAGGATAACTATAACCCAGAGTAGGTGCCATAGACACCTTTAATTGATAGAACAATCCGGCTGAGGGCGTGTCTTGAACACGTTAGGAAGTTGGTATTGAATGGCAGGTAATTGGACAAACAAATGGGTTTTGATTCTGCTCCTGGGAATACTGATCCAAGTGATCATCTACCCAACTGTTTGGATTCTTCAGCTCTTCACTCATGAGTACTTCCCGGATGTGTTTGTGATCTCACTAATTTCATTAGCCATTCAGATTGGCGGCTTTTACACCATAATGAACAAGACCAAAGGCATGGATCCAGCAATCTATGGCCAAGGTCGGCCTTTCCAGCACAAACTCCGTGAGGAGGATGAGGATGTGGCCACTCGAAAGCCTACCTTCGATTAACTAAGGAGCGGTGTATGATGGAAGAACAAACCAAAGAACCAGGCCCAGTAATGAAGTTCGTCCAAGACTATCGACTGAAGATGCTGATTCCTGAACTCCTAGTTGTGTTTGGAGTCTGGTATTTCCTCCCGATTCTAGATGCTTCATTCACTCCAATCTCTGGAAATGTGTATCAAGGCTTTGGGATATTCCAGTTCATCTTCCAACCACTGTTCTTCCTTCCTACTGGGATGGTAGTTCTTGCTGTAGCCTTCACACTTCATGGGATCTATCCCCTCGACAATTATCATGAGGGAAAGATACCTGAGCTTCCCAAAGCTGCAGTTATCATGATTGCAATTTCATTTGTCCTACTGCCTGTCCTTGTTGCATTCCAGATGCTCGGATACTACATGACTGAGATGACCGAGTTCGTCAGCAGGAACCCACTCTGGGAGCGAGTCGAGAGTGTAGGAGATCTTCTGTTCTACGCAGGTCCAATGTTCTTCGTAGGCCTTCAATGGTGGCTTTTAATTCCAGTATTCTTCTTGTCGCAGGGAGTTGATGGAATTCACAAGATTGCACACCACGAAACATCGAGTGAGAAGATCACTTGGATATTCTATTTCCTCTGGCCAATGTCAATGCCATTCTTCTTCGACTCTGTAGAGATAATGGCGATGGTCGCATTATCAATTCCCGCTTTTGCATTCTATTCCTACATAAGGCCATACTACACTTACGTGACCTCAATTCATACGATTACATTTGCAACGCTACTCCTCGTGGCAGTTGTACTGATGCCATTGTTACCTTTGATGAATATCTGGTTCCCAGGATTTATCCAACCACACATCCCTCCAAGAGTCATACCGTTGCCTTTCTGAGGTCATTGAAAAAGAGGTTCAAGATTACTTTGAGGGTTCAAGAGCCTCTAAGAAAATCTCTTGGAACTTAGAACTCTCCTCATGTATCTTCCTGGATAGTTCTGGACTCGCTCCGGAGAGGCCGCACTGGGTAGAGATCATTGTGTTCTTTTTCACAAGATTTAGGTCGACACCACTATCATTCAAGAATCGAACACTTTGTTTCAGGTTAGATTGAAGGGTTTCAAGAATGGACTTTGAGTATGAATCATCAACGTTAGGTAAAACACCTAGGGCGAAACCTCCTCCCTTTTTCATGAACGCATTCATTTTCTCTGCTTGTTCCTGACTCACCTCTGGTGGGTACCGAACAACATCAAGGTGCGCCAACTTTGGTTTGCTCTCCCAGAGTGGATACCACCCGTCGAATTCCATCTGACGCCAGTCATCGCAATAATGGAACGCTGGAATGACACTATCGGGATAGACGCTGTCTGTCTTCTGAATTATATCTCTTAGAGTAAGTCCCGGTGCTTGTCCTTGGTTGACTATCTCAGACACTAATCCCAAGCTAGGATCATCTTGACACAGAATAATTGTGTCACAGAACTCTCTTAGGTATTGGACTTGACCAATCGATATTCGTGCCATCAGTCTTTGAAAGAAATGGAACATATTCTGTGTGACATGTTGCTTTCCACTGCTATCTCTAATGCTGAAGCACATTGAGGCTGGAGCAGTCTGTTGTGTCTTGAATATGGGGTATCGTGTCCCATTCTTCATCAGGTAGAAACTATGTCCATGTTCCTTGTCCAACATCAGGGGTCCGTCATCGCTCACCATCTCTCGGTATGTATGAATATCTACATCGAGAATGAAATCCCCCTCTTCTTCAAATCCTTCTGAAAGGACTGCGAATTGTCGTATCATATCCTCCTCGCGCAGAGAAGTTATACTGTAAGTATATGGAAGTTTGAGGTGCTTCACATAGCCCAGAGGTATTGCAGGGTCTGGTTCACCGAGACTCCCTACACCAAAGAAATGACCAACCAACTCTCTGGGAAGGAGACCTGTCAGTTCTAACCACCTCTTTTTGTCTGGCTTCGTCGTCTAATGACCTTGTTGCACGACTGTAAAGCTGGGCAATCATTACAGAGGTCTGGTACGTCTTCAATCCCCTGCTCTTCACCGTATATCAAGAATTGCTCAGCAACTGACGAATCTGTTGAGGTAGCTACCTCTTCTTCTCCGAATTTTCTACGAACCATGCATTTGTGCTTGCGAAGTTTTTCGCTGAGCTCCTCCACATCACCAGATACTATAACCGCTGTAGGTCCTACCTTTCTGACAACCTGTTTTGTGAAAGCTGGTATCAACATCAGATCTTCGAGATCTTGTTCATTCTCAGTCTCAAAGAGTGTGATATCTGATATTGTTGAAAATGTGGTCTGAGATGTCCAATCTGTTATGGACCTCACTACATTTCTAGGTACAGGTTTGTTACTCTTCTTCTCCAGAAAACCAAGGATGTCGTTTTCTCGAAGTCCAATCTCAATCGCCTCGAAGACTGATTTATCAGTAATCTTGAATGTACTAACTACATCAGTCTGGACTGGCTCTGTTATGAGCATTAAACGATACAGGTCCTGATATTCCATCTCGCTGGTGTAAACTGTAATCTCGAAGTTTGGTAGTACAAAGAATGAATCTTGTCCCTTAGGTGATTCATAGGGTGTTCCTTTGAGAACGTTCTCACCCACATCCGTCAGTCTAACTGCAAGAAGTTTCTTGCCGCGATATGCTGCTTCAATCAACCCAAGGAGTATCGGAGTTTCAAGAGATAATTGAACTCTATCCTCATCGACTTGGATCCACTTCAACTGCTGATTCTCAATAAAGAGTTCACTTCTGATCCAATCCTTGAGTTCCTCTACACTGACCCACTCTTTAGACGTACTCTCTCTAAGTCTGCATATTCCTAGGTTGAGTGTGTACTCAGTGGGTTGATCTGGAGTGGCCCAGATTGCTCTCGTTCTCCCAAGTTGGGACAGAAGTAATCTGCGAGCTACATGACGATGCTCACCTGCGAATAGGAGACCAATCTTGGATGGCTGGACTCTATCTCCTTCTCCCACTGTGTAAGCTCCCATTTTTCGAGCCATCTTTTGAACCAGTTCAAATCGCTCATCTGTTGCCTTAGACATTGGTTCCTTGATGTGGTCAATCTCCCTTCTAGGAAATTCCCAAGAACTCGTGAGATGCACCTCTTTTTTAGCTAAATATGACACAAGAAGGAGCATATCAATGAGCAAGGTGTCTCGCTCATTTACAATGTTCTTCACCTTCTTTGGTTTCTCTGGTCGAGGCTCAGGTTTCACCTCGAAAAATTCTCTCAGATGGGGATTCAAAAAACTTAGAACCTTGAACTCTGCAACTTCTCGCCCAAACTCTGTCAATCGTGACATCATTCGTCTGATGATTACGCCTTTCTTTCGAAGATCTCTCTCAGTCTGATTCAGCTGGCCGTAACTGTAAATTTTTCTAAAAGGCTTGAGGCGGTCGTAGCTCATAGCTCCTCCACTGAGTGTAAGGATTCCAAGCAAATCCCGCTCAAGTTGAGAAAACGTGACAAAAACTCTCTCTCTCTCTTCAGGTATCCGCATCTTCTCAGCGAGCATTTTGATAAGAGAAGTTCCACTATCCTTACCTGTAACGTCAATCGACCAATATTGACATGCAACGAGCAAGTCCTCTCTAAGAATATGTTCAAGTTCTTTCTCCAGAGTTTCTTTTGCCATTGTCATTACCGACCGCAAAATTGTCAGTTGCAAACAAGCGCCCAGCTTTTGAACATATAAGGAGCTTTTGGTTTTGTCATATTGCACAACTGAGTGGCATTGACAGCTCAATTAGAAAAAGAAACAAGCTTATCTTCACATGATATGACCCGATTCTGGGTGAAAAATTGGAACCGGTCCTTTGGAGTGTAAAATATAGGCCCAAAGATTGGAATGATTTCGTTGGTAAGGACAATACAATTAGCCAATTGAAATCTTTAGTTGAATCCAGTGTTTTCGCTAATATGATATTCTATGGACCCACAGGAACTGGAAAGACTGCTGCTGCTGAGCTTTTTTCGAAAGAGATTCTTGGGGATAGCTTTGGTGCGAATTTCAAGATGTTGAACATCCGTGATATCTGGGATATTCCAATCACCAAGGCAAAACGTTCAGTTCAAGATCTTGCGAAGCTTGGGCGTGATGAGAGATCCGAGTTAGACGAGTATATGTCTGTCATCTTTCGCGAAGCAAAGGCAGCTCGTAACGCCCGAGGTCGTTCAGGAGACCCAACCAGACGCGAATTGCTATCAGAAGCAATCCGATTCTTTGCATCAACCGCTACAGTTGCTGACGAGAAGGTCAAGATACTAGTCCTTGACGAAGCAGACGCATTAACGTCGAGTATGCAACAAGGACTTCGAAGAACCATGGAATTATACAGCGATGCCTGTCGATTCATACTAATCACTCCATCACTTTCAGGTTGGAGTCCTGCAATCATTTCACGGTCTCTGACTCTTAATTTTCCAACACCATCCGATGAAGTTGTACAGGGACTAATATCTGATATAGCGGCTAAGGAGCACGTGACTATAGATGAACCAGCTGTGACAACTATAGCTAGGGAGTCTGAAGGGGACCTAAGGCGTGCAATTAACTTGCTTCAAATAACATCCACCGCAAGTAACATTGTGACTGAAGACATTGTATACGAGTATTCTGAAACTCAGCTAACAGCTAGAGCTCGCAATGTCGTAACACTCGCACTAGATGGTCAGTATGAACATGCAAGAAAAGAAATTCGAAATCTGGTCGCCATCGATGGATATTCACCGCAAGAGGTTTGTCTTGAGATCGAACGGGACCTCGTGAAACGACCCTTTTCACCTGAAGTTCTCAGCAAAGTCTTAGATAGAGTTGCAGAGATTGATTATCGTCTTCTTCAAGGGAAGAATGCCTTCGTTCATTTGGCCGCATTACTGGCATCCATTCGAGCAATTGCTGCGGAAGAAACCTAGTACATCGGGTCGATTTGCCTTTCTATTCTAACCTTGTCACACAATGCAGATGTTAGATTGGGTGCGAGGTTTTGTCGGTCGTACAAAAATTCTGCTTTGAGTGAGTTTTCGGTTCTAGAGATCAATTCGTTGCTAACCGCCATTGTTAGCATTCGTCTTACCTGACTCGGGCTACCATATCGACATCTGAAAGAAAGGAACTCGACTGCATCCTCTACTAGAACAGGATTCCCTTTCTTTCTGAATAGGTGTGTGAGGATGAGAATGAGGTCTCTCCCGTTCATATTTCGAGGGGCTCCCGACAGCCTTTTAGAAGTTGCTGTGTTCCTGACACTCGAGATGACAGAGCGTCACGTTGAACGGGTTCACGGATACACAATCAACGAACTAGAGCACGTTCTGCTGGATGTTTGTGAAATATTTGATGACACCATATCATTGGAGCATAATACACTCGGTGGATGGTCTAACATCAATATCCGTGGTCAATCAAATAATCTGGATTTTGTGTTGAAACTACCATGTTCAATATCTCCCCATGATGTCAATCTGTACAATCAACTCTTTGATATTAGCCTGCATTTCAACGAGCTTGGGATTGCAGCACGCCCTCTAGCCAAAGGTCAACTATCTGATACAAACGCAATTCCCTTCATCATCTTCGAATACATTGATGGGATCATTCATGATTCTCTCACAGATTTTTCGGACCATGAAACATCGTTGCTCAAGGATTGCCTAGATCTCATAATCAGACAAAAAATCCCACATCTTAAACGATACAAGTCCCCGTCAGATCACGTGACATCTTGGTACTCTCTTGTTGAGAACCATGTAGGACTCGCTGATGTGTCACAAGAAGTAGGTACATTGATTGATAAAATGAAGAAGGTGTATCCTGATGTTCTTTCATTCGTAGATTCACTGGGTGTATGGACTCCAACACTGATGCACGGCGACCTTTGGATTCCCAATATCGTATTTCAAACTGGAAACGTCATATTACTCGATTTCGAAGACAGCGCGTACGGAAATCACCTCTATGATCTGGCATTCCTACTTGAAACACCTAATGCCGTATCCGAAAAGACTCCTCCAGGAATAGTCCGTTCCGACGAAATGGAAGAGGTTAATGACCTTAGAGTAGTCGCAGTTTCATATATTGTCAACTGGAGTTTGGATCGACTTCTTTCAATGGAGTCTGGATTGATAGAACCGAACCTATCATCAGAAGAGAGCAGGTCCGCTATTATTGACTACACTCGTGGAAAGATTACTCGTCTAAAAGAGATGTTCTAGTTGAAAAGCAAATGGGAGCGATTCGTTGAAATTTCATCCTTTGAACATCAGTCAACTCTTGACCGTTTATTGTCCTATCCTGAATGATTCCAATAGAATAGACTTGCGTTTACTCTTCTGGAGTAGAGTTCAAAGTCAATCCTTGAACTTCCATTGTCATATCCAGGAGTGGCTATACTCCAAATGACACCATTGTGGGGATTAATTGGGATCCACCCAATGTTCTCAGTAGTCGTCCACTCGTGCCAGCCACCCCATATGCTACACTCCCATGGTCGTGGAAGGTCAATAGTAATCTGAGTCGATTCTAAATCGTAGAACGAGTAAAATTCATGGTATTCTTGGTTGTCATCAATTGTAATGTAGTATTTTTGGAATTCGGGCCATCTGTAGTAGGTGATGTTGTGTCCTAGATGAAGTTTCAATGTTCCATTTGCCAGGTAGTCAAATTTATTCAGCAGATTAACAGTTGTGCCATCTCCCAAACTGATTGATGAATTAAGATTGCCTCCATTAACAAAAAAAGTGTAGTTGGTTGCTGAACCTAGAATCACTCTCACTGACTTCATACGATAGAGAATCTGTGGATCATAGAGATTATACCCTTCATAGTAATTGAGATTGAGCTTCGTTTGAGAGGTTTCGAGAATAAAGTCGCGGCCTATCCGACCTGGCTTGTAGAGGTCAATGTCAAGTGAGTAAAGCAGCAGAGGGTCGTCAACACAAGAGACCGTCACATTCGTATCGTGCATATTCAAGAGTCTAATTGAGCACCAACGGTTAGGCTCGTCTCCAGCCTCATATCGCACCTCTACATGATACTGCAATCTTGGTTCAACTAAGACATCACTCTCCAGGATTACGAGTGTTGTAGTGGCTCCAATGACTACTGCCGCAACGATTAGTGCAATGCCCCGCCTAGTGAACAATTCCCAACAACACCTATGTGCCGGATGACATGCAATGTCTCTAATCTCCCACCTGTGAGTTTGTTTATATATCGCTCGAGTGAAGATGCTTTACGAACCGGTAAGGTGGTCGCTGAGTTATCATTTTAAGGGAACGCCTGAGTAAGCACAGGAATTAAGGGAAGCTGTATGATGGGCTGATGACATGTTGGACTATCTATCGGACTATTGGAACCTGAAAGACCTGCTCTAGTGGAAGAAACTCTCAGGAGGAGTTTCCCAGATTCTCTCATCCCCAGAAGCGATTACATATTGGTAGCCCTGTTCAGTGAGGAAGAGTTGCCGTTTAGCTGCGAAGTCCATATCTCGTGTGTCCTTAGTAATCAAAGAGTAGAAACGAGCAAAACTCCCATCTGTCTTGGGTCGAAGAATTCTCCCTAACCGTTGAGCCTCCTCTTGACGGGATCCGAATGTTCCTGAAACTTGAATCGCAACATTTGCATCAGGGAGATCAAGAGCAAAGTTTGCGACTTTTGAAACAATCAGGATCTTCTCCTCACCCTCTCTGAAAGCATTATAGAGGCGTTGTCTTTCATCATTGTGTGTCTTACCTGTGATTAAGGGGGCTCCGACTTCATCTGCGATTATCTTCAATTGATCTAGGTACATGCCAATGACCAGAATGTTATCATTCTCATGATGCTTGATCAGTTCCTTGATAATGTCTATCTTCTTGAGATTCTCCGCTGCGATTCTGTATTTCTTCCTGTCCTCTGCTAAGGCATATGTTCTCCGCATATCATCGGGTAGTTCAAGTCTAATCTCGTAACATATCGCTGTTGCAATCCACCCCTGGTCTTCTAAAAGCTTCCAAGGCATGTCGAACCGCTTGGGTCCAATCAGACTGAACACATCCTCCTCTTTTTCATCTTCACGAACTAGAGTTGCTGTAAGTCCTAATCTTCTTGTAGCTTGAATTGCCGCCGTAACTCGAAACACAGGTGCAGGGAGTAGGTGAACTTCATCGTAAATAATGAGTCCCCAGTTCCTTGCCTCGAACAGCTGGAAGTGTGGGAATTTATCCTCCCTGGATTTCCGCCAAGTGAGAATCTGATATGTAGCCACTGTAACAGGTCGTATCTGCTTGTTGTCTCCAGTGTATTCGCCAACGTCCTCAGGTCTTAGGGTGGTCTTGTCAAGAAGCTCCGCTATCCATTGTCTGACAGCAATAACGTTAGGACATAAGATGATTGTTGAGGTTTGGAGCTTGTGCATAGCACCAATTCCCACCATTGTCTTTCCAGCCCCACATGGCAGGACAACAACACCTGAACCTCCCTTTACACCCCCACCAGCATGAAATATGGCTACCGCATCCTCCTGATACGCTCGAAGAGCCCAGTCTTTTCCCTCAAGAGTTGTATCACGAATCTCAAAGGGCATATGCTCACCCTCTACGTAACCAGCTATATCTTCAACTGGATGACCAATCTCAATCAGCGCATGCTTGAGGAAACCTCGTTGATCTGGATCAACACGGATAGTGACCTCATCCATTCGTTCAATGAGGAAGTCCTTGACCTTCTTGCTTGCCCAGATTTCCTCAGCTAGGTCTTCATCTTCACACAAGAGAAGGAGGTCAGGTCCTTCCTTGTACAACGATAGCATACCATATCTTGACATGTAGTCGACAATCTCTCTTGAGATGTTACTGGGGATTGGATATTTGGCAAACTCCTCCAGTGCAGCAATCACTTCGTTTGGAGTCATCCCCATAGCAGCTGCATTCCAGAGACTCAACGGTGTGACTCGATACGTGTGAACATACTCTGGGCTTTTCACAAGCTCAGCAAATCGCGCCAAGGAATCACGAGCATCCTCATACAAGGGGTTGTCTACTTCGAGGAGGACAGATTTGTCGGATTGTACAATGAGTGGATTGCTAGGGTTCGCCATGTTTCTTCATCATCCCGATACGTTTCGGTACATGAACAAATGTCCTATCCGCACGCGGAAAGCGTGAAACGGCGGAATTTTCCTGAGATAAATGCTTCCCTATCGGCCTTAGTTAATTCTCGCTGTGACCGTAATGCCTATATACTTCTGACTCTGAGCCCCGAGTAATTGGTTAACGGAGGTGCAATGAACATATGATTGTAATTAGACTTGATACTGTAGTAGATTCCTGCACCGACGTTGAGAAAGCCTAACCGGCTTTCGCTGCTTCTGTGTGCTTGTTCATTCATTCAACACATCGTGTATGGATGGTCATTGAAGCACAACGTTTGTTGTGGGTTTCGACTTCTTGAGGTTTGATGTGCTACTAACGTAAGATGTGTGTCGCTCAACCGATGAGAGTGAAACAAAAGTTGTATACTAACAATCACAAAGAGAATGGTTCACCGTACAACTGCACTGTGAACCTAGAACGCAAAGGTTTGGATAAACAGAGTCCAAAGACACGCAAAGCTCCACTCTTGGACAGTATCCCTGGCATAAGCCATGGATGCCGACTCTCCATTACGGAGGTGGCCTAATATATGTCACCTGTTGTGGAGAAGCTGAATCCTCGAAAACCCAGTGCGCTCTCTATGAAGAGAGATGCTCAGAGGGGAGACAAGAGAGGGCGGACTGTCGCGATCAACGAGATCACTCTAGATGAGGTCAGGAATGATGCCATAAAATTCGGGCTTGCAACCGAGGTTCTTTATCAGATGAACGGTGGGAAAGAAGCATCGATTTACTTGGTATATTGGAAAGACTTTCCACTCATCCTTAAGGCGTACAGATTCTGGCAGTCTGCACAAGCTAAGAAGAGTAAGGGCTTTTTCGCCCCAGGAAGGATGCAGGCTATAGCCGCAAAGGAGTACGACTTACTTCTGGCGTGTTTCAACGCTGGAATGAACGTCCCCACTCCCGTCGGTCGAGTTGGCAATTATCTCACAATGAGATTCGTTGGCAACGGACTTGAGCCTGCACCTCAACTGAGGAATGTCCAACTGGAAGAACCAGATCTTGTCCTAGATGAGATTCTCGATGACTATCTTATCATGTATCGAGATGTTCACTATGTCCATGGTGACCTTAGTGCTTACAACATCTTGTGGTGGGAAGGTCGAGCTTGGATTATCGATTTGCCACAGGCATATCAGGTTGGTCCTTGGGCTGAAATGAAGAGAGTTGTGACTCTTCTCCGCCGTGATATTGTGAACCTGCTCCAGTACTTCAAGAAATACGGAATCAGACGAGATCCTGATGAGATTGTCAAAGTATTCCTCTCTGAATACGTTCCTCATAACCTGCGGAACTATGATGAGACCGTCGCGGGAGGTGCTTGAATGAGTCGAGTAGACAAGTTCAACCCTCTTGCAAAGGGCAGTGCGATCGACCAAAAACGAGATGCTTTGAGAGGTGGTACTTGTGGAAAGGCACAGATAGAGGAACCAAAGTTTGATGAGATTCGTCGAGACGCAATCACCTTTAACTTGGCTACTGATGTGCTCTATCCTATAAGTGCGGGGAAAGAAGCATCGATCTTCCTGGCATTGTGGAAGGATCATCCAATCGTCCTGAAAGCTTACAGGCTCTGGTCCACTCCTCATAAGTTATCCACAACAAAGGGTCACATCAGAGAGTCCAGTGGTAAGAAGACACGATGGATTCTTGGACTGATAGAGGATATCGCAGTTGCGGAGTTCGACGTTCTCCAAGACTGCTTCAACGCAGGTGTCAGAATTCCTACTCCCATCTCACGGGTAGCTAACTACTTGACAATGAGGTTCATTGGAGATGGAGAAACCCCTGCTCCTCAACTGAGAGAGGTGGAGCTTGATGACCCTGAAACTGTGATGAATGAGATCTTTGACCAGTACTTGAAGATGTATAGAGATGCTCACTATACACATGGAGACCTCAGTGCATACAATATATTGTGGTGGAAAAACCATCCTTGGATTATCGATGTTCCACAGAGTGAAACGGTGAACAAGTGGTCTGACATGAATAAGGTCGAACTGTTCCTCCGTCGTGATATCAACAATGTTCTCAAGTATTTCACGAGCTATGGTATTGAACGAGACCCTGAACACATACTCAATGTATTCCTTGATGCGTATATTCCAAGCAATCTAAGGAACTATCGAGAGCTACGGAATGAGGGGCTTGAGCTGACCTGATTGGTCTGGTCGATCCTCTCATGTCGTCCTGGTAAATGAATAAAGAAAATACATGTTGAGCCTCAAGCTTGCGGCCGAGGCTCCACATTGACATCGTTTGGACGGGTTCGTCGGGTTAGACCTACTCTAAAGACTGCCCTTCACGGGCTCTAGACGTAATCTAGGAAACCTTTCTGAGGACCACTCTGGATACTCCAGGGATCTTCTTCAGGCTGTCTTCGAGTTCGTTGAGAGTCACTACCAGTTGGTCTGGGATAAAGTAACACTCATAGTAGCAACGTTCGCCACGTAGGCAAACGCCTGTGGTGAAGATGATGTCGCTCAGTTTTGCATCGTTAAATGCAAAGTTCAACTGCTTCAGGAAGTTACGAGACAAATCACTAATCTCAATCCTGAGCAAGTAGATGTCCTCGTTAGCGACTGGGAAGATCTTCACGACGCGGTCTTTGTGGTGCATTACCACTAACCCTGCCTTCTCCCCGATGTCTGCCACAAATTCAGCCGGGAACACAACTGGTTCTCCGGGTGTTAGATGAAGAATGATTGCTGAGGTCGCACCCTCTTTGTCTATTACCAAAGTAAGTTTACACGTCCTTTCAGGGTCTGTACTTCATTTACGTTCTCTCTGTCTATATATAACTTATCCGTGTTAGATATAGATGGGAGTGTCGTGTTTAGAATAGACTCCTATTAAGGTATTTTACCTGTTCAAATGAGAAAATAGGTTTGTATTACTTCATCCAGGTGGTTTCGTGAGTCGGAATCTATAATTGGAGTCGTGTTCTCGACCTAGATGAGGAGAGAGAGAGTCGTGCACCCACGTATCTTACAACTCGTAGGTTTCATTCTATTGATTGTTTGTGCTGCAATGTCCTACATTGTCTACCAGAGCACTATGATGACTGCAGAACCAGACATATTCATCTTGATTACCTCAGGAATGGTTGCTTGGGCAATTGTTGCCCTTCCAGAACTTGTGATTGGATTGTGGTTGATAACAAAGGGAACTCGTGAAGTTCGTATTGGAGGAGTTTCCGGACAACTAATACATCTTGTCCAAAAAGAGGGCAGGATTGGAGTTGACGCTGCTGCCAAAAAACTTGGAGAGCGGCCTTCAACAGTTGCCGACGCGGCTGAGAATCTTTCACGTCGACATCTACCATTGGTGTATCTCGATCGAAATGCTGGTGAAATTGTAAGCCCAGGATCTGTATCTCTTCAAGAGAGTTTGTTGCACCTCTTATACGCCCAAAGACGGATGACTTTCGATCAAATATCGAAGATTGCCAATGCTACTGATGAGCAAATTGTCGAAGCTGTCAACGAGTTATCCAGACATGGAAAATTCCGCGGAACCATTGACCGTAAATCACGTGTCATTTATACTCAAGAAGCCGTTGCACAACTTCCTGATGCAGTGACAGTCTGTCCCAACTGTGATGGAAAGTTGGAAGCACCAATTCTACCTGGTGAGGAAGAATTCTGTCCATATTGTGGACATGCTATCGTGAACAGACTGAAGTGACCCGTCATACTGCGCAAGCGTATGCTAGATTGCCGCCATGATTTACTACTTGGGCAAACCGTTGTCCTGCGTTCAGTTCTGAGAGGAACTTGCTAATCCCCTCATTAACATCTTGATATGTAATCTCTCCACCAGCTTTTCTCAATGCCACAGGCGCATAACTCTCCTTCAAGATTGCAGCGTAGTCCCTCCGCAATCCCATTTTATCCCCGAATATCTCCACGCCCTGGACATTTCCATCCACAGTTACGATCATTCCAATCTCATCATCTGACCAATTAAAACGGCTCACGTATCTCTCGAACTCATATCCATGATGTGCATAGAGTTCTCCAAGCGCACTTGTGCCAGAGTGTACACCCCATGCTGAAAGTATCTGTTGCACCATGCTCCATACGGCTTGTTGATTTCTTCCTTCGAGAATTGCTCTCCGCATCGTGATAGGCGTGTTAGTGTGTAGCCATTCACCTTGGGAATGCTCCCATCTTCCAGCTTCTATACAGAAGACGTTCAAGTTCCTATGCCCCTCGACGACTGTGCTTTCTGCGACAATACGGTCTTGCTTACCGCCACCTAGGACTCCTTCACCACACCTAATCAGTGTGGGTTCTTCAGCGAAGAAACGTAGACTCGGAACATTACCAGTTTCTTCTACTTTCATGTTGCCCATTTCCAGAGCAATCTGAGTTGATACGATTCCATTATAGAGCTCAGCGCTAGCATCTGCCAGACCGGTTACAGCCAAATTGCCTTGAATCTGTGTTGCAGTCATTTCAGCATTATCGATGAGCTTCAATACCTGTTTTGCAGCCCCACTACTCATATGCCACCCTCACTCATTGTAGTGAGACTGGATGTATAAAAACCGCCCAGAAATTAATCGAATCTTCCTCGTTGAACTCTCCATGTATCTACAACCGAATCTCCCTTGACAACATAATAGTAATCAAAGAGATTTGCTGTGATGCAGGAATGATTGGGGACTATCCGTATCTTCTCTCCATGTTGAAATCCAAAAATTGACTCTCCAGGGAAGATGAGTTTACCATGTTCTTGGGAGAGTGAGGAGATGATGACCCCTGTTTCTAAATCCCCCTTTGCATAATCTTGGATTATCTTTCCATACCCAACATTAGGTTCGATGTGGATTGGTCCTTTATCTTGTGACAGCGCTGTTGCACCTGCATCAATAACCGCTCTATCAGTGCTTATACTGATGACGCTCGAGAGAACCGTGAGAGCGCAATCAGTAACTTCACAGGAACCAAGTGTAACTTGCGTATAGTCAAAGAATGTATAGTTACCAGGTCGTATCTCCGTAATCCCATCTTGAAATGTATCGGCAAGACGAGCAGTAGGAGTTGAACCTATGCTCACAACTTCTGGGACTAGTTCAGTACTCTCTGCTTTCAATTTGTTCGCGAATCTAATCATAACGTCTTGTTCTTGTTTAGCAATTATCTTGACCTCAGCTACTGTAGTCACATTGTAGGAGTGACCAGCATGTGTCAGGATACCTTTGAAGTTTAGATGAGGGTTCTCGTGTATCTTCCTCACAAGACTAACCGCTGCAGGAGTTTCCGGATCGATACCGCATCGAGGATATCCGCAGTCCACTTTAACTAGGACATCCAAGACAATCCCTACCTCCTTACAGAAAGCACCAAATTGGTCCACAATGTTTGGATGATCCACTAGCAAGTTCAAGTGAGTTTGTTCCGAAATCCGTTTCACTCCTTCGAACTTATCCGGTACTAGAGGCACTGCGTATGTTATGTCATTGAATCCGGCGTTGGCAAATGCAGTCGCCTCACCCAGTGTTGAGACGGTAACGCCCTCTGCTCCAGCCTTTAGCTGCTTCTTTCCAATCTCAACACATTTGTGGGTCTTGATGTGAGGTCTAAGACTAACCCCTCCCTCTTTCGCACGGGTCGCCATGTCAGAGATATTCTTCTCCAATCTCTCAAGATCAATCAATACTGATGGTGTAATCAAATCAGGAATTGTTTGTTTAGGCAAGTCGATCAACCATCCCCTCAATGCTATGTTATTCCATGTTGGTCTCCACGAACCCTTCTTCTCAGATTCAGTCTTGCTTCATCAATCTTCTCGCTCAACCTACTCTTCTTAGGCCAGAACTCCTTGATTTCGTCAAAGCCATGAACATCCCAGTATAGTGGGCATGCTCCATAACAGTAGTCAAAGTGTTCACATGCTTTACACCCTTCTGGAGCAAAGTCCTTTGCTCTCCAAAACCGAGATGCTCGGTTGTACCATACCTGTTCGAATCCCTCGGTGAGTAGATTTCCAACAGGTTTGCTGAAACTTGAGCAAGGTAGCAATCCTCCCTCAGCATCGACAGAGAGCAAGCCATCACAACATGCACAGCTCTTCGCTCCGAGACCATGTGCTATTGGGTTGAAAAGACAAACCGGTGTAGGCGCGTACCATACAAACTGGATTCCCTTTTTGTTTGCTCGCTTCTTTACCCGTTTCACTATGTCCCTAATGTCTGCGTACTTGATTTGTAACTCCTCTCTGAGTTTGGCTGCTGTTCCGGTGTAGATTACCATGTTCATACTGAAGTAAGTGAGTTTCAGAACATCAGCATGAAAGTCTACAAGCTTTTCCAGTGTATCAAGATTGGGCCGACAGATGGTCGTGTTGCAATGAGTGTAGATGTCGGTTTCCCGTAGGTTCTTGATGCCCTGCACAGTCTTATCAAAGGCTCCCGGGATTCCAACGATGTAATCGTGCGTCTCAGCATCTGGACCTTCAATGGACACCTGTGCGCTGTTTAGCCCAGCATTAACAAGTTTCTGTACGAATTCCTTATCATGACAACGAATTCCATTTGTGATGAGATTCACTCGAAGCCCCCGCTCTCGTGCATGCGCTATGAGCTCAAAAAGGTCCTCACGAAGAGTTGGTTCTCCACCGGTGAAAGACAGACTAGGAACATGAGCGTCATCCACAATGATGTCAATTACACGCTTCACCTCATCAGTCGTCATCTCCCCAGACTCTCTATATGGCGAGTAGGCGTAGCAGAACCTGCACTTGTTATTACACCTATATGTGAGTGCTATTTCACTGAGGACAGGATACTTGATCTCACCCTCTCCAAAGGGTACGATTTTGGCAGTCTTGTAGCTATAGATGTTCTGGTTTCCAATGGTCATATTTCGGAGGTCGTCAACGAACGCTGCCAGGTCATTCATAACGACTTTCCTTTCTCCTCCAGCCTCCACAAAGTGTTTGATGATGTCTTCTAGTGGTTCATCTTCAAGGAGCCTCTTGAGCATCCTCATTCCGGTTTCATTGAGGTGCATGGTCTTGTTAGGTCTAAGAATGAGCAGATTGTCTTGAGGTCTCACAAAGAAAAAGTCTCTAACCTCTTCAATGAATGCTGGGACCCATTTTAGGTCTTCCATTGTATAGTCGTATTGAGGCATTGAATGAGGAGAGGTCATTGATATCGAAGTTTTCCCTCAACATCTTAAGGCTTCGGTTAGAGATGAAAGGCTTATCAGTCCCCAATCTTGAGATATGTATAACATCGTTGTGGAGTGTGTTCAATGAGCACAAGTGAGACAAAATTACCTTATGGTACTATTACAAAGAAGAAACTAATCATGCATTTCAGTGCATATGACATTGATTTGCCAGTGATTGCAGCTGGCATTCGAGAGCGAATGGATGTTTTGCGAGAGCTTGATGTTTCATTCGCAGGTTTCGGAACTGAGGTGCCTGAGCAAATGACTGAACAAACACCTGCAGTCATTAAATGCTTCTTTGAATACGTTGGCAAAGAGTCTGATGCGAGCGTCATCCTGAAGCGAGTGTATCACCTAATATGGTCGGGAATGGTCATGGAATTCCCTGATCTTGTTGAGTGGGCGGCTGCAAAGGCTGACCTATCAAACCTCACCATCGCACAAGCTGATGTTCTTAGGGCACAGCGAGGCGATTAATCAAATTCTGATGCCTACCAAAAAAGCAGAGTATTTGACGAGAGGGTCATGAAGTGAAAAGAAGCCTGGCGAATACATTATTAATTGGACTGCTGGTGCTTTCAGCGATTCCCCTTTGCAATGCAATATTCATTCCAAGTGCTGATCCAAATCTGGACAGTGTATATGTTGACGTGGTAGTAATGCCAAACGGGCGAATTAATGTTACATACTGGATGACATTTACTGCAGCTGGAGGAGGTCTAGGTGGATTTGATCTACGCGGGATTCAGGAATCAACAATATATGACCATAGCCGTGCCTATGCGGAATGGGGTGGAAGTCGATACGATCTTTTAGTCAGTAGTCTTTCAGATGGCTATGGACTTGATTGGGTCCCTCGAACACCAGAAGGAGAACAAGTTCTCGTTGTATTCGGATACTTTAGTACAAATCGTGTAGTTGAGTTGACAACTTCTCCTACATATGGTGACCTTGGAGTTTTCAACTGGGCACCAGTTCAATGGTCTATTCCTATTGACTATGAGGCAGTTCAGGTAATCTACCCTATCGAAATGAATGCATCATGGATAGAACCCAGTCATGGAGTCACCACGGAAGGTTCCGAATTTGCAGGTTATGTTGTTGACGCTGACCAAGGACTATGGCAAGACAGTTCCCTGGTGTCTTTCGATGAAGAGAATCTTCTAGCATATCCCTATGATGCAGCAGCTGATCCTCGTTATTTCACAGTGAGCCTTGGTCACTCAAATGTAGATGCATACGACCACTTCAGAGTCTTTCACTACACCAACTGGAGCTTCTATGAACCATTTCTTGAGGCGGGGGCTCTTGGTATCGATTATGTGCCAATAATCAATGCTGAAGCTGATACTCTATTTGATTTCCAGCTTGTTGTTTTCAACTATGGTGATGCTGACTTAGAAACTGTGGAAATTACGATGTCACTTCCTGAAAATATAACACTCACATCTGGATCTGTGACGACAAATTTAGGCGACCTGTCGGGTGGAGAAACACGGTATGAGTCCTACTCGTTCATCCCTGCAAATGTGCCAGCTATACTCACAATATCATTCCAAGTGAGCGCTTCAAATTTGAACTCAACGGATTGGCTTACAGTCTCTGTTGATGTCTATGTTCAGGAGTATATTCCTCCCCTGATTCCTCCAAATCTGCTGTTTGGTGGAGCTGCCATCTTTGTTGCTCTTGGATTCATCTTCTATGGGTACCGCAGAGTAACCCGAACTTATGGTGCAAAATGGGATGCTGACGATACAACTTATGTCTATGAGAGTCCTGAGATAGCAATACAAACATTTGGTGAACCAGGAACGATTGCAGAACTAGATCCAATCGAATCTGCCTTCTTCATCAATACAACGCGACAAAAACTCGTGTCAATGATTCTCATGTCGTGTGTCAGAAAAGGCGCAGTGCGATTACTGTCCACAAATCCGATGAAGCTCTCCGTGACAGGTCTCCAATTCCAAGACCTAACCTATTACGAGGAGCTGTTTCTTGCTGCGATTGTTGATGATGAGCTCGACCCTGACAAGGTCGATGACATGCTTGAAGAGTTAGCTGACAGAGTGCAGGAGAAAGCCTGGAGTGCAGACTTCGAGGCTACTAAGGCACAACATGATGAGATGGTCGATGGTGCCTGGGATGAGTTGGAATCTTATCCCACAATGGATGGAAGGATGGACTACTACTTCAACCGTCAATATCATGGCGGTGGTTGGGCTTGGTACTGGCTCTACATGCATCCGCGGCACAGCCACGTCGGTGATGTCTTCGGCAGACCCGGACCCTCAATCTCACCTCCACAGGTTCCAGACTGGTTCTCTCAACTCTCTGAAGCAACTGGCCATGCCGTCAGTGGTGTTGGTCGAGTTGTGGGTGATGTAGCAGCTACTACTGGTCAGATTATGACAAATGTTGCCAACACCATTGGTAGTGTCCTTGAAGGAGTAGGTAATATCATCACAGAACCCCTCAAGCCACTTATCGAGAGTACAAGCAGGTGTGTTTCACACGACGCCTGTCATAGCGCCTGTGTTTCCCATGATGCATGTCACAGTGCCTGCCATAGTGCATGTCATAGTGCTTGTGTCTGTCACAGTGCCTGCCATAGTGCATGTCATAGCGCTTGTGTTTCTGGAGGATTCAGGTAACTCGAAGGGCAAACACTTTAGGTTGGCTTACTAGTCCCTGACATGATTACAATGAATGCGGCAGAGAGATTTGTGAAGGTCTGTGGTGAGATTGGTAACTACACTGAGAAGTTGACCGGGGTCAGCGTCGTCGATGCTTACTTTGGACCTGAGGGGTTTCATCCAGAGAAGATGAGTACTGAGAAAACCGAGATTGATCTTGTTCATGAAATCCATCAAGTCTTTGATGCATTGAGAGATGAGATTGATGATCCACTTCGTCTTGATTTCATGATGGGCGAGTTACACTCTTTGAACATTGTTGTCGATTGGTTAGCTGGAAAGGAGATGTCTTATGCGGAACTTGTTGAAGGCCTCTTTCACATTCCACTGAAGAGGTTCCCAGAAAATGAGATAGACAAAAATATCCATCTCCTAGAGGAAAGAATCTCCGAGTTTCCAGGAGATGATCTGCGCGACAAGGTCACTAGGTTTGGCTCAGAGGGCGAGATAACTGGTGAAGCTCTTCAGCAACTGATAGAAACCGAGCTTCAGAATAAATCCGCAGAAATTGGTCAGATGTTCAGAGACCAAGTCTTTTCCAAAATGGGTGCGTCTGTACCAGACAAAGGTGTTCAATATGAGGCTGTTCGAAACGAGCCATGGAGTGGTTATAATTGGTATCAAGGTGGTTTCAAGTCTCTCAACCAATTCAACATTGACTCCAAGTTCAACAAAGACACTCTACTAAACGTGATTTACCACGAGTATGAGCATCATGTCTCTAACCTCTGGCGTGAGAAGGCATTCCTTAACAGTAAGAACCTAGAACTATCCATTGTGCCGCTTCACACTGGTCGTTGTGTAATCTCTGAAGGGACTGCAGATACTGCGAAGGAATTCTTGGGTGTCACGGATGATAGTCCTAGAATGGCTGTGATCAACACGCTGTATGTACTGCGACGAATGTCCAGTATTAACGCGGCAATTATGCTTAATGATGAAGGTAAGGCAGCTGAAGAGGCGGTTGACTATTTGGTCAATAGAGGTTTCAGAACACGCGAATCTGCTCAACAGTCAATCAATTTCATTTCACCTACTACAAAGGATGGTAAACCTAACTTCTTTGCTCCCTACATCTACACCTACTACAAGGGAAGAACTGATTTTGTACTACCAATGTATCTCAAAGCAGTTGAGAAGGATTCTCTCCCCGAGTTCTACAAAACTGTCTACATGAATCCATATTCAGGTTCAAGTGTAACATGGAACAAGGCTTTCGAATGGATGTAGCTGAGAATAAGGGAACATTGATGCCACGATTAAAGAAGAAGAAGCCTGGAAATGGTAAAAACTGGCAGTTTGAGACCATCTTCTGTATAGCTATGTAAGGACTATTTTTCCTTCTTTGGATGCTAAAGGAGTTCTTTCAGGTGACAGCGGGTGAATTGATTGCTGTCTATTTCGTCGGTACGATAGCAATGATTGTCGCTCTTTGGGCGATTGATCCTAAAGCTGCTGAGCATACAATGGACAGTCTATCTAGACCTTGATGTCCTGACTCTTCTGGATTATGTAGTTTCAAAAAATGAGAGATGTGTGATGGTCCAGCCATCACACAATATTTTGATTTTCTATCCACTGCGTTGTGCAGCATTATATGCTCTGTCCAATTCTTGGGTCATTGAACTAGGAATTGCTGTCTTTGCGAAGTCGCCTTCCTTACGTCTGATGAAGACATAGAGTAGAGTGACATAGACGATATCGAAGGTTCTCAGTACAAGAGTACTCGGTATTGCAGCAAAGACGGTGAAAACCACTGTGAAGATTATTGTCACCATAATATCTCCAGTGGAGTATACCCATCCAAAGAGTGCTCCAAACAATGCAAAGCCAATGAAGAACATGAAACCAAGAACTCCAAAGCCCCACCGGACTGCGGTTTCCTTGATCATCACATCAACAAAGTTCTTGCGGACAATTCCTGCACTCCTCTTGATTGCCTTTGTGGCACTGAGCTCTTCCGCAACCATTGCTGGAATTGTAAAGTAGTTCACGAGTGCCCAAACCCAACCAATGATTCCTGATGCTGCTGCTCCAACTCCTCTACCAACAGCACTCTGGGACCTTCTTGATACGGCACTTATTGCAATTCTGACAATTGCTACAATCACACTCATGATACTTAGGACGATAAGCGCCCCAACAACACCAAGAGATGCTTTAACACCGTCACCAAGGGTGGGGTCTCGACCGCGCATGTATATGTAAGTGATAGCTGAAGTCGTTGAGTATGCAAAGTTGTAGAAGAATATGGTCACGAAGAGATAGACTACAACGCCAATTATCATCGGCCAATCTGTTTCTAGGACGAACTCATAACCTGGAGCAAGAACCCATGGCATGAAGTTCAAGATGATTGCACCGAATAGGACCGCAGATACAAGTGTGAAGATCATGGTCAATAGAGGTGGAACAAAGGTCCCTTTCTCATCTATCGTAACCTGACCAGTCAGCTTAATGATTTCACCTGCTCTTCGAACTCGGTCTTTGAATACTGTAAAGAGAAGCAATGTGATGAAGAGTGTGAATATACCAGGAATCAATATTGGCCAACTTGCAAGCAAAGCTGAGATCGACGTACCTGTGAACAACAGCACAAGTACCATCCCCCAGGTCAGCAAATTCATAATCACCGCACCTATGTAGATCAGTGTTCCACCAAGCCGTCTTGCAGCATAAGAAGCACCAAGACCTAGCACTACACTAAGGAAAATTATTGCTCCTAGTGCTACACCAATCAGCAACATATTACCGGCAAGAAATGGTACAAGACTAGTGATTAAATCACCAATATCGTAGACAAACCATAACTGCCAGAGTGAATACACACCCAATGCAATGAACGCACCAAAGACCACTAGGAGTCCTGCAATGGCTCCCTTGTGGCTTGGAAACTTTTCTTTCTGATGATATTCGTATAGATCCGTACTTGTCAAACAAACAAGCCTCCTAAGCTTTCAAGCTTAACCTGATTACTTTCTGAACAGTCTACAAGTTAAATCTTGGCACTAAAAGACCAGAACACAAGTTAATTATAGTGAATATACACACGGATTCAGTATGGAAGATATTCGCTATTGTGCACCTGGACACATCTTTTGTAAGGCTAACAAAGTTATGTTAGCAGTCGATGGAAGTGAGGGCTCCGCACGTGCTGCTACTGTGGCATTTGAAGTGGCTGAAATGACCAAGTCAAAGATATTTATTGTTCATGTCATTCCCACCTCAATCGTGACACAATTTTCACTGATGTCAGATGCAAATCCCGACGATGTCCTTCACAAATATGAAGACAAGGGGAATAAACTGCTTGATGGCTACAAGGGAGCCGCCGAAGACTACAAACTTGAAGTTGAGCTGATTCTTGAGAAAGGCTCTCCATCAGAGAGAATCATCTTAAAGGCTAAGGAACTCGAAATTGACCTCATAGTCATTGGTTCCAAAGGTGCCGCTGGAGAAAAAAGATCCGGTTTGGGAAGCTCTGCTGAGAGAGTAGTATTTGGTTCGCCAATCCCTATTCTTGTAGTAAAATAGCCTGAGCATTTGCCTCTCAAGCACATTTTCCAACGTGAGTATCAGCTCAGATACCAAAAGGCATCATTGGTATTTCGCCATCCTCATCCAGGTCTCTGATCAATCGCATTATTCCTCTGATACTAAGGATTTCCCAAGCAGGCTTTGCAAAAGCGATTGCAATCTGCGTTGCTTCTTCTTGAGGGATTCCATTCTCCCTAAGAGTCTTGTAGAATACCTTAGCTCCTTTCTTGACTTCGGATCTTCCTTTACGAAGTGACCGCCAGACTTTGAATAAGAGCTTTGATCCACCGCCTATAGCTGTCCCTGTGATGGACGCAATGGATCTCGCGTTTCCCACGTCTATTCAAACTCCTCCTCATCATCGTAGTTGTCTGAATCTCGACGTTTCCTTTTCTTACCACTTATCTCTACAGATGCCTCGTCGCCCACCATACTCATGAGCTTGCTGAAGTCAAGAGCTCCAACAAATTTCTTGGTCATGTCAAGAGCCACATCCTCCGGGATTCCCTCCGCAATGAGATTGCTATAGAACTTTCCAATTCCTGCTGCCATGTTCCCTGCAGCCTCAGGACTGTATACGCTATTAATTAGACCGGAAATCAGTTTTGGTACTGCATCGTTGATAGCACTAAAGAGTTCAGGTAATGCCTCTGCAACTTCCTTCAGTTCATCGGCATCGCTTTTTGTAGACTTCTTCTTTCTTGGTTCTGATGATTCGTCACTCAAATTATTGTTCACCAAGTATAGTATGGACTGGTCACTTACTATATATAAAGTGGAAAAAAGTGACCAGTCATTTTGTAGCTCTCTAATTTGGTATTCTCTTCTATTTCTCTTTCTCAAGTGCAAAGTATCTTGCTCTATCATCTTCATCTTCAATGACTTTCAAAATACCTCTACCAACAAGTGAATTGACGCGGTCGCGAACTATTCTCCTTGATGCAGTTCCTCTCTCAGCTCTGACTGCCGCAGTTATTTGACTAATGTTGAGCGGTCTGGAGTTATCAAGTATCTGAATGATGCGCCAACTTATGTCATCTTTCTTAAGATCTCCAAATTGTGACTCAAGCCGTTCTGCTTTAGTGAATTTTGTCATCAGTTTGACCATACCGTCATAGAACTCAAAACCTTCTCGTATGACTCGTGCGGACTGACTTACTTCATCTAAACCCGGTCCAACTCGCTCGATAAGCTCCTCAAGTCTTGCAAGCCGTGATGAAATCTCATTAAGCCTATCTTGCACTTCCTCTAGGGTCAAATCTGATTTCTCTTTCTCATCAGTCAAGGAAGTGTCGCCGATTTGGAATCTATAGTAGAAAGTGATAAGTCTGACGACACGCGCTCATATGAACATCATCTGACTCTTAGTCAAACGAAAAAGAAAGAGTGAGCACTGTGTCTGAAGAAGATGGAGATAACATCGTAGAAAATGTACAACCTCTACGTGACCTATTTCACTTTGCACATTTCTCCAAATTCTACCGACTATATGTTCCTGCATCAATTCTTGTGGGAATTGTTTGCGGTCTCTTCATGGTCCTATTGCAGCTTCTCATTGACTCAGCAATCTTCGCGTTTTCTGTTCTACCACTCTTTGTGGCTCCCTTGATTGGTGGTGCTTTCTCGGGTGTTCTCATCTACTTCGGTAGAAATGAGATACAGGGTAGCGGTATTTCAAAGGCAATTGAGATGACCCACAAACCAAGCTCACTTCGGAAAGGAACAGCTTTTACGAAACTAATAGCAACATCAGTTTCCATAGGGTCCGGAAATCCTGTGGGGAGAGAGGGTCCTGCTGTATTGATCGGAGCCAGTGTCGGAAACACAATAGGCCGAAGGCTTGGGTTCAAAGATGATGCTCACCTCAGAGTTTTCCTGATGATGGGCTCTGCTGCTGCAACCGCAGGCATTTACAAAGCACCTCTGGGAGGCGCACTATTTGCGACTGAAGCCCCATATAGACGAGACGCACGACTTGGTTACTTTGTTCCTACGGTGATTGCCGCACTATCTTCATTTGTTGTATTCATCGGTCTCTATCCATTCATCACAGGAAATGGGGCAGGACCGATTTTCACATTCACTGCTGCAATCAGCTTCAGTCTTGCAGAGATTCCCCTTCTGATTTTCTTTGGTGCTACTGCAGGTCTCATCTCGATTCTCTTTGCAGTTAGCCTAATGGCCACTCGTAACTTCTTCACACTGAAGCTTCCAGATTGGGCTGACCCAGTAATTGGTTCACTCCTTGCTTGTGGAGTCATTTTCATCACATCACTTTTTATTGACCCCTCTCTTACAATAGCAGGGATGGGTTACGAAGTTATCAACACCCTTGCGTCGCATCCTGCGCCCATACTGATGATTGTGATCCTGTTATTTGGAAAGTTGTTTGCTTCATCCTTCGTTGTTGCAGGTAGGGTTTCAGGGGGTGTTCTGGCATCATCATTATTTGTCGGTGCTATGTTAGGTTCGTTTTTTGGAGAAATCTTCTTCCCCGCCAATATTCCAGCATTTATGGTGTTAGGAATGGGTGCCGTTCTTGCTGCTACAACCAACACTCCTGTTGCTACCACCATCATGATGCTTGAGATGAGTCACTCGTTTGACCTTGTAATACCTCTAGTGATTTGTATCTGTGTTTCCTATCTTGTCAGTGGTGGGACCTCATTGTATGAGGGCCAGAAAATCAGCAGGGACGATGAAACACCCGGTTTCTTTGCTAATGTTCTACCTGTCAGAAAACTTGGTTATGAGAAAATAGGTGGTGGCGAGTTAGTGCCAGAGGAAGATGGGGAAGACGAAATCAACATACTTTGAAAGTCAATCTTCATTTCTACGAAAGTTAATAGGCAAACAATGGTAATAGTTAGGTTGTAGGGAGATTGGTTTTGTGGGATTCACACCAATCCCCATATTTCGCCTTAGGAGGACGAATCTTTGCAGAAGAAAGCAATAAGCACGCTCTTTGCCCTATGTTTAATTCTATCAAGTGTTCCAGCGCTCTATAATTTTGTTTCTGAAGGTGAGCCACAATATACTGAATCCAGACCTACAACAATGCTGGACTTCGCAGCTCTTGCTATGATTTATGGTGACCAAATTCCTATTGTTGCAAAATTCGATAATGGTTTATCAAAGGATTTGATTAACCTAATTTCGGAGCTAAATCTTGAGTTCACTCTTGGGAGTGAAAAGAATAGTCATGTTGGTCCTTATTATCTATTAGAAGGCAGTTCAGATAGTTTGGAGGCTCTTGTTGAGATGGGTGTTGTTGCTGATATTGCCCCCCAGACTACTGCTCGATTCTTGGAATCCCCGCGAGATATTTCTATCCCTGAGATTAATGCTGATGACGTCTGGAAGGCGCTCGATGATTTCGGTAGGAACGTGACTGGAGAGGGAATTCTCATAGCAGACCTTGACTCAGGAGTGGACTGGCGACATCCCGATTTATGGTTTGCAGATGGTGGTTCATACCCGTATGTCAACGGAACGAGTACTGGTTTCGTAAATGGTACTGATGGAGTTGATTTTAATCGAGATTTTGCACTCGATGTCAATGAGTCTCTCTATGCATTGGATCTAGATCGGAACGGAGTCTTCGATGTTCGTACAGAATGGCTCTGGGCAGATAATCTCATACAGAATCAAATCCCTGATGTTGGAGAACTGTTCTTTGTTGTGAATGACACTTCGGACAATGGTCTACTAGATGGTTTCGAAGAATTGGTCCTGCTAGGAACTCCAAAGACCAGATACATTGTTGAGATGGATGGCGATGCTTATTCTCCATCATTGCAGGTCTGGGATCGCGAACAAAATCTGACATCAAGTACTCATCGTGACAATATGACCAATGGTGGGGGTCACGGAACCGCAGTTGCTGGCATACTACTTGGTGGTCAACCTGGATTCAGAAAATGGGTTGGAGTAGCCCCAAGTGCTGAGCTAATGATGATTCGCGTAATTGGTGACCAAAACACAGCACTCACCATTGAAGCTGGTTTGTCATACGCAAATGCTACAGGTGCTGATGTAATCCTGACAGAGGTTGGCTCATGGACCTACCAGTACCTAGATGGTAGTTCTCTTGCTGAGGAGATGATTGATTCACTTGTCGCCGACGGAATCCCTGTAATATCTCCTAGTGGTAATCTGGGGGGTAAGGATAAACATGCACTTGTGCATACTATCTCTGGCGTAGCATCGCAGGTGGACTTCACAATTCCTTGGCCTGGATCTCCTGGCGAGGGTCAGTATCTCACTTACGAACCCAATGCAGTCTATATTACAGTATTATCACGAAATGCAACAGATTTCAGTGCATGTAACTTCAGTGTGGTCATTGATCGAACTTTTTGGTCCATGCCACCACTTACCATCTATCTTCATCCAGGAATAGGTTACTATAATTTGTTCTTTGAGAAATTCAACCCTGCAGCAGTCCTAAATGTTTCCTCGTTCATATCAACATCTACTCAGGGCACACAGATGTTAGGCATTATGATTAATGGATCTTTGCCACTGACAGCAGCAGCTCCTTGGCATCAGGTTAACATCACGACACCGCAAGACATGACTTTTCATTGTTATATTTCAGATGACCAGAGTTCATGGACTGGTGGTTGTATATGGAAGAGTAATGTATCAGACGACTACGAGATAACTTGGCCTTCAACAGCTGATGGTGCGTTAAGTGTGGCGAGCTATAGAACCAGAACGCTGGTTCAGAGTGGTTGGGGACCTCCTGATGTTAATAGTGACATTGCAGGATTCTCATCCAGAGGCCCTCGTATTGATGATGTCTATAAACAGTGCATAGCAGCGCCTGGAGGTTTTGACGTTATCTCGGACTTTGCGAACGGTTCAACTTGGCAGACATGGTTCAATGCGAATAATGGGTTACCCTTCAATAAACAGTTTGGAAGCTATCGATTATTCAGCGGTACTAGTGCGTCTGGTCCTCATGTAGCTGGTTGTGCTGCTCTCCTTCTGCAAGCAAGCTCAACAATAGGTGACACTGTTGCAGACATTATAACAGGAAATGCAAGAAGTGATGGGTTTACTGGCTCGGTTCCGAATGATATCTGGGGTGCAGGTAAGCTAGATGTTGAAGCAGCGGTATTATCTTTGATTCCTCAACCCGATGTTGATGGTCCTGTTATTGGGAGTCACGACCGCACACCTTGGACACCTAACTCCACTGAATCTGTACTACTGGATGTCACTGTCACAGACATTTCGGGAGTCGATACTGTCATTCTATCATACAATAATGGTACAGGCTGGTACAACATCACAATGACCTTGGTTGGTTCATTCTATGTGGGTACTATTCCTGCACATCCAAATGGGACTGATATAAACTACCGATTCTATGCCAATGATACGCTTGATAACTGGTCTGTGTCCCCAGAGGATGGTTACACTGTCACAGACCCTGGGCCAACTACAACCACCACACCTACAACAACAGGAGGTCCTACAACAACGTCTCCTCCGCCCACGGAACCTGACTACCTAAGGTTAGCAGTGATTCTAAGCGTTGTGCTTGCGTTGATACTTCTATCAGTTGTCTGTGCTCGCAGAAAGGCGCGGCGAATAGATTGAGGGAAAGGACATCATTTTCTGTCCTTCACCCTCATATTGCAACCTGAGCAGGTCTTATATGAGCTAAGTATATTCCGAATTCGGCAGCAATTCAAGACAAAAGGTATCGACCATGAAGCAACTTGGGGAATTCACACTCGACCTGGGGAAAAAGAAAAACATGCCTGTTGAGGTTCTTGTCGATAATGACAATACACTCATTCTGATTGATTGCAACTGTTGTCAGGAATTCCTATCACGCAGACTCCCAGGAGGAGTTCTCATTCCAATTGCAACTGCCTTGAAGACTTTCTTTGAGAGTCGCGGGATGAGGAATATCGATGTCAATGTAAGCGGAGTAACGATGCGTCGGACCTACAAGGGTATCATGGATGATGCTGACTTGCCTGAAATGACTAAGGAATTAGAGCAAGCTGTCAGCAAATTCACTCGAAAACGAAAGAAGAGATAGACTGGAGAGAGTGTACACTCTCCCCATAATTGTCCTATTGATTTTCTGCTTGGAATTCTTTGAGATACTCAGCCAGTTTCTTGGCACCTTCAAGGGGCATGGCATTATAGATTGAAGCTCTCATTCCTCCAACAGATCGATGTCCCTTTAGACCTACTAATCCCCTTGCGGTGCCACCCTCAACGCACTTCTGTTCAAGCTCTGGTGAAGACATAGTGAATGTGACGTTCATGAGAGATCTGGAGTCCTCTCTTGCATGACCCTTGTAGAAACCCTCTGAAGCATCTATAACATCATAGAGCACCTTGGCTTTCTCCACGTTCATCTTCTCCATCTTTTCCACTCCCCCAAGTTCTTTCAGGTATTCTAGTGATAACTTGCAGATGTAGATTGGGAACACTGGTGGGGTATTGAACATCGAGTCTTTCTCGGCATGGGTCTTCCATTTCTGCATCGTTGGTGCCAGATCTGGAACTCGATCAAGAAGGTCTTCTCTAACAACCACTAAAGTGACTCCAGCTGGTCCTAGATTCTTCTGGGCTCCAGCATAGATCACTCCATAGTCCTTGACACTGATTGGGCGAGCTATGAGGTCTGAAGACATGTCACAGACTAGGGGTACATCTTTTGGTACTGTGGGCATATATGACCACTCTGTCCCATAGAGTGTGTTATTGCTTGTTATGTGTGCGAATGCGATATCCTCACTGAATTCCACATTCTGAGGGATGTACGAGAATTTTTCCTCCTCTGATGAAGCAACAACCTTGACTTCTCCAAAGTGTTTTGCCTCTTTGATAGCCTTTGTAGACCATCCTCCTGTGTTAACGTACTCCATAGGCTTTCCAGGAATCTGGATGTTCAAAGGAGTCATGAAAAATTGAGTTGATGCTCCACCTCCCAACCACAGAACCTTGTAGTCAGTCGGTATTCCCATCATTTCTCTCGCGAGATCTGTTGCATCAGCCATTGCTTTATCCCACTCTTTTGATCGGTGGGAGATCTCCATTACGGACATTCCTGTTCCCGCGAAATCTAAGAACTCTTCCTTCGCCTTCTCTAAGACCGGCAAAGGAAGTGTTGCTGGACCCGCATAGAAATTGAATACTCTCTTTGTCATTATTTTCACTTACTCCAGTTTGTTTATTGTAAAACCAGTCCAGACTTTGGGCTGGAAGAATGTACTCTTCTGAGGCATACACTCAAAATTCTTCGAAACCGCCTCTACTTCATCCACTCGAGTCGGGTTCATGAAGAACACTGCTTGAGAAGACCCTTTCACCGATTTGATGGATTCCTCAACAGCATCACCAATACCTTTGATGTAGGAAACATAGCCGCCTCCCTTTACTGTGCCTTGAGCAAGCTTTTCTTTGTCTATACCAAGCATCTTGTCAAGAATCAATGAGTGGAGTATGGCTACATCCAAACTACGCAATTCCTCGGATTTGTCTGAAAGTAGTTTATCCATGATTGAGAGCTCACTCAGAGTCATACAATAGAATTTACCGTCATCCATGAACAAACCAAAGGAATGCTTTCCTTCATTGAACTTCTTATCCATTAAAGCGAACATTGCATTGCTTGTGTCAAAAGCCTCGACATCAAAGTACTCGCTGATTTGGTTCAATAATGATTCCTGAGAGAAATCCTCGAGGTTCTGAACAAGCCTATGGGTAGGTAGAACTACAAGCCCCGGATTCGAGATGTTCACAAAGGTCAACATACGATACTTTGTACTTTCCAATTCTGGATGCTCCTTTGACAGTGCTAGTGCAGTTTTGTATCTGTGATGACCATCGGCGATGATGACGTATTTGTCCATCATCAAAGTGGTGATCTCATCTGTGTCCTCTCTCTTGTCGATTTGCCATAGTCTATGTCGAATCCCAGCATCATCAGTGACATCACCTACTGGTTCCTTCTTCATATTTCTCTCCAGCACAGAATCAACGCTACCTTCGTGGTCCGGATAAATGACGAAGATCTGTCCAAAGTTAGCCATGCAAGATCTACAAAGACTCAGTCTATCTTCGATGTCCTTAGGAAGGGTTTCTTCATGTTGCAGAACGCCTGAAAAGCCACCGGACTCAGGAGCGCTGGATGCAAACTCCTCGAGTTCAATCAATCCAATGAAACCAAAACGGAAGAGCCGTTTCCCTTCAATCTCGAAGTCCTGGCCGTAGACATAGAATGATTCTGAATCATCCTGTTTCAGAATACCCTCGTTCACCCATCTGCTGAAGTGGTCACGAGCCCGTGTATACTGATTGTAGGTTTTTGTATCATTGTCGTCTGGCTTGTTCTTAATGATCCAAGCGATGTTATACTCAGAAAGGGATTGGAGGTGGTCAATCTTTGCTCCTTTGATAATATCGTAGGGCGGTGTGACTAGTCTTGATAATTCTCCTACCTTTTTTTCATCATATCTATAGGCTTTGAAGGGCTTGACACGTACCACATTCTCCGACTCCTGTTTAAGGAATGTACATTCTGCTGACGCCGGCACTTAGCCTCTTTGTCATAAGTCTTTCTTTCTAAACGATTAGTTTGTCTAAAATCAACGATTTTCTTCCAAAGCGTCATACTTAAATGAAAAGTGGTTACGAAAACGCGAACCTAGAACTCTGACGGGGAGATACAAAATGGAATTCTGTGAGAAATGTGGCGCACTAATGTTTCCCAAAAAGGAAGAGGGAAAGAAGACTATCACTCTCGTGTGTAGAGAATGTGGACATGAAAAGGTGGTTCGCTCTCCTCCCCAATACAAGGTTGAACACAGAATAAAACATACTCCACGTGAGAAGATTATTGTCGTTGAGGAAGATACACGACAAAATGAAGAGATGACTGAGGACGAGCGTCGTGAGCGGCGCAAAGAAATTTTGGAGTATTACGAGTCCGAAGATGATTAGGCTCGGATAACCTTAATATCCTCTCAAACGGATAGTATTCATACCTGTCATCATGGACCGATTGAATACTGCCTAGTTTTGCAATCCCCTCTTTTCAGGGATTGTATGCTCATGATATGGAGGACCTGAACAAGATGGGAATTAATCTTCATTATGATCAACAAAATTACTTGTTAAAAAACGGAAATATTGCAGACAGACTACGCTTAGCATCAGCTGGAAATGACTTTTCTGAGAAGCAACTAGAAGAGCTCTTTAATGAAGTAAAACAACTGCAAAACAATGATGGCGGGATGCCTTTTGGTGTACAAAGAGGAAATCCCAGCTCCGTGAAAGAAACTGCAGAGATATTGGCTCTGATATCCAGATACAAATCACAGTGGTCAGAAATCATCGATGAAATGGTCAACTTCATTGTTTCACGGCAGAAGAATGATGGTGGATTTAGCGAAACCCTCAAACTGAATCCCTATATCGAGGATAAATGGGGAGATATTGGAAGGGCTTGGTATCCTGTTGCAAAGAGTATTACCTGGCTCACTGGGAAAGCACTGGAAGCATTATGTCTTGCAGAATACCCTGATGAAGAACGACTAAGGAGGGCTAGAGATTTTCTTCTATACAACCAGTATGAAGATGGTCACTGGCCTGATTATATAGGTCGTGAGGAATCCGATCCCGTAGCCACTGGTAACATTCTACTTGGGTTAAAAGCTGTAGGTATCAATTCCGATAACAAGGTGTACAAAGATGGTCGGGCTGCACTTCTCCAGCATTTGAAAGACTCTGTTGAGAATCGTTCAACCTTTGACATGGCCGACCTGACTGCGGTAGGGGAACCGACAACCGATCTTGAGAAAGAAGTCATCCGTGAAGGCATAGAACTCATAATTCAAAGTCAGAACGAAGATGGTGGCTGGGCGCCACTTGGGTCGAAAAAGAGTGATCCCGAATTGAGTTCAGTCCTAGCCTTGGTCGCAAAGAAGGTAAACAAATTTGTATGATTGGTGATTTGTCAGATGTCAGAGAGAGTACTTGCACTTCTAAAGAAAGATGGCAAGTATATAGCAGGAGTTTTCACTTCTCAAGGTCTCTACACCAGTTCTCTGCCGTGTGATATCAAGTCGGATGCAGTGAAGGATGTAAATGGAGGGTCACTTCGTCGAGAGGACACTGATGAACGGATGATGGCCCTTGAAACAGTGTATGCGGTCCATGAGGGATCTAAAGATGCTGCTGTGCATGATATCAACTTGGACTTCGCTGGGTTCACACCAAAACAAGTAGCTGTTCTCAAAGTTGTAATGAAGATACCATTTGGCTCAACTATGTCTTATGGTGATGTTGCTAAAAAGGCTGGATTGCCTGGTGCTGCAAGATTTGTTGGGAATGTGATGCGAATCAATCGACTTGGACCTGTAATTCCATGTCATCGCGTTGTATCATCAACTGGTCTTGGTGGTTATACAGGTGGTATCGATAAGAAGATTGATTTACTAGCACGCGAAGGAGTTATTCGCGGAGATTTTACACAGAAGGCTTTACATAGGATTCCGTAATTCCTGAAGTGGGACCCACGGGTTTGGATGAGTGAACCCTATGAACTTGAAGGTACGAAGAAATGGGGAAATCGTTGAGCTACGAAAGGTAGAACTAGAATCCTTGAGCCCTCCATTATTCAGAACACTCATTGGGTACAATTCACTGAAGCGTCTTGGCTACTCCATTTCATTCATCCGTCCAAAGAAGAGTTCCAGCGGCGACTTCGAAAGGATCCGGTACAACTTCATCGAGCGAGGGATTATGACCCGACAGCTGGAGGGCGAACTCGAACCTGACATGAAACGTGGCATTCTCAATCAGCTACCACGGGGTAACTTCTCAATCATTCTTCTTTTGACGCAAGTTCCACGAAGAGGTGTGAACATTCGACTCGATAAATTTGAGTATGAATTCCTTGGTTGCATACTCATGAGAAATGATGAAACGCTTGATGTCGTCATGAACACAACACCGACAAGAGATATTCTGATGCCAATGTACGACGGTGATGAAGTCGCAACAGAAAGCGCATGAGTTTAGAACTTGCTGGTGAATGGGGTCGAGTTTTCTTCTAATCGTTTAAGCTCGTCGCGTTTCTTCTTGGCACGGAACCCTGCTAGTGCACCTCTTCCTCCAAGGATTACTATGGGAACGACCCACCAAATAATGAGCATAGTCATATCGTATTGCATTCTGTTTCATAATCTCCAAATATTGAGTTATATTAAGGATGTTGTAAAGCGCAGTATTCACTTAGCTTTATCAGGAATGTATGCCCTTTCCGAAATAGCGAGGAGACCCTGATTTGCCTAGGAGTGCGAGAGAAGTACCGAAAGAGATTGCCGCATTTGGTGAGCGACAGTTCAAGGAAACTGGCGTTCCAGTAGTCGAGGTTCTTCGCGTTAAAGCATCTTTTATTCGAAAGCACTTCCGTCAATTGAGAGGAACAACTTTCATTGTGGCTGTCATCACACGCTTTAGAGTCCGAGTCTATTTCTTCAACTCTGCAGGAGTTATGCTTTCAGGTGAGAATGTTGAGGTTCCAATATACGAGAAGATTCGCGCAAGTTCAAAACTCATCGTTAAGTATGAAAAGCCTAAGGAGCTTACCCCCGAGGAGCAGCGCATCGAAGCAACCCAAGAGCTCAGAGACTCACTGACCAAAGCGATACGCCGTGTGACTCGATTTCTATCGGAAGCTTCACCATCATTCCCTGATATCTTCGTTACTCGATACGCCATGGAGGAACCCACACAGAATTTTGGGCTCCAGATAACTGATGACGGTGAGTACCTTTTCGAAGAATCCGCATTGAAAACAAAATGGCTTGATGGACTTGTTACTCGAACGGCCTTTCTGGCACATCTACAACCTGAGATTTCCAAATCCGAAATTACTTCTGTAATTGGGAACGGGGTTGCATTGGCTTTGCTAAGGAAGCCTGGAGTGAAGGCTTTTCGTGAATTCTGGTTGAAGAAAAGTAAGGACTCTGAGTGGTTTCCATTCGTGAATCACATGATTAGACATGCGGATTGCTATTCGAACACGGGCTTCATGAGACTTCTAAATCTTCTCCAGGGCATCACCTCAGCCTCCCAAGTCGAGGATTGGAAATCGCCAATCAAAGTCATTCATGATGGCGCAAGGGTTTCAATCGGAACAGAAGAGTATCATATAATTCAGAGATTCTGCCAAACACTCTCAAAACCAAGGAAACTGAACTCACGAAAACACGGACTTGAATCGATTCATCTTGCACCTCGAGTCATCTGTGACCCCACTCCATTAGACACTCAGATTTCATTGTCTTACGGTAAGCCTAATGATGAGGATTGGGCAAATGTGTCCTTTTTCGATAGTGAAGAAGTAAACACACTAAGGATCGGACTAGAACATGGAAATCCCCTCACCGCAATCGAATACTGGTTGAATCTCGAGGATGTGTATCCTACTTCAGGCGGATTGATCTCTCAAGGAAAAAGTGTTCTTCAAAGAGCTTTGGCATCTCTTGGGATAAGTAACAAGTTAACCGGGACATACGAAGCAAGTGTCGAATTCTCAGATACAACGCTGGCCGTCAATGAGAAAGCTGTTCTTCAACGTTTGATTCTTGGGCAACTTGATGTACTGTCGAACACTCTGATAGGCTCTCCACAGATTATCGACAAGCTCTTTTCTAAGGGAAAAATAGTCTTCCTGCCAAGCTTTAACCATATTGGTGTGGATATGGACTTTCTGTTGAAGGGAGAAACAAATGTGGTCAGATCCATTGCACGAGAACACAGTCTTGAGGCTACAATCTTCAGGACAGACATGAATTCCGTCGCAGTCGTTTCAGCACCATCAACTTGGAAGAACGGTCTATTTGAAGCTGTGACAGTAGAAGGCGTTTCTATTTGGCCTATTCTCTCCACTACTTCACAGAGAAACATTCTTCGTAGTGAGAGTCTATTTCCAGATGATACGCTCGTGACTTGGCCTGATGGAGTCATTTGACTTTCTTGATTACTGTTCCAATTGCGCGAGTATTTGCTTCTCTAAGCACAATCTTGTCTCCTACACTCAGAGCCTCGGGTGAGGACATGAATTCGAGTCTGACCCGGGCAAAGTCCCCAACGCTCAGATAATCGGCATTATAGATTTTCTTCAGAATCACAGTCTGTTGTATTGTGTGAGCTTGTAAGACTGGAGCATAACCGACAGAGATCTTCGTTGGGTGGCGTGTGACAATGATGTTGGCTTCGAAAGACCGGCAACTTCCTAGCTCTATATCGGGATCTGTTATCATTTGCCCTCTTCGAACTAGATGCTTGTCTACATCTTTGATATCAAAGCCAAAGAGATCCCCCGCTTTCACAGTTCCAATCCGTTTCTTGAACATCTCAATGCTAAACAATCGTCCTTCTTGAACTTGGTTTCCCCCATCGGGTCCTATTTTCAATGCCTGACCTTTCTTGAATACCCCCGACTTTACGGTACCTGTGACCACAACGTTTGTTCCTTTAATCCCTCGATACACTTTGTCCACGTAGGCTCGAGCAGGGTCTGCCAATGCAATATGATTCGAATTTGCAGGAAGTAATCTGAGAAGCTGTGTTATGAGCTGTAGTGACTCTGGTTCTATTGCAGAGGTCAAAAATACTGGGACTATCACTTCGTTGCTGAGCTCTCTCACAACTGGAGGTATCTCGTCACTTGTTCGAACAGTCACTGGTATTCGTCCTACTTCCTTCAGGCTGTTCCTGATGACGTTCATCACAAGTTCCAGGTCTTGAGGGCTCGTCTTGTCTATCTTTGAAATCATTACGATGAAGGGTGCACCTTGATTTGCCATCAGAATCATGTGTTCTCGAGTAATCTCATCAAGTCTTGGAACTCCATAGTTCTTCTCTTCCTGTCTAATCAGATTCGCTTCCTCGGGACCTGGGATTAAAACAAGTCCGTATTGTGCATCAGCTCCAAGTATAGATCTGATCATGGTCTTACTGTATTCTCTGTGACCCGGTGCATCAAAGAAGGTGATTATCTTCACAGATTGGTCAAGGACTCTTGCTGAGTCTTCTTTGTTCAGAGGATTTTCAGGATAAACAGTGTTACCTTCATCGTCAAATCCCATGAATGCAAGATGAATGTCTGCGGTCTGTCCCCGAGTAATTTCCTGTGGATGAGTCAGGAGGAATGATCTCGCGCTCCCACTACCATTGTCTGGACGTCCTGTCACAAGGGCTCCAATCAGACTTGACTTGCCTGAGTTGACCCTCCCTGCGACATTGATTGAACATGTTTCTTTGATTTCGGGGATTGCTAGTCTTTTCAGAAGAAATGACCCAACCATACCCTGAGGTGTTTCAAAATGCTCCTCTTCGACTATCTCAACTGCTGCTTCATCACATAGCTCTGTAAGAATCCGCTCTGAAGTTTTCAAAGCATTCTCAGATATTCCGTGTACTTTCCACTCTTTCCCGCCGATATCCTCGATGCCAATCAGAAAGAGCCCCTCAAATGGATTCTCATGTGTCATGTATCGAATGCGTGTGACTAACTTCTGTCGTCGGTCTGTCTTGAGGTCTGCTCGAGTGAGTTTCCTCTTGAACTCAGTATTTCGATTCTCTCCTTTCATCAGGATTTTGAGAATCTCATCTGGGGTTGTCATTTGTTATACTCCGTGTCCTCTTTTTTTCCTCATGACTTGTTATAAGCCCTATCTACGCAAGTGGACTCAACAAAAAAGCATATCAGGCAAACGATAGGAACGTCATCATAACCGCCACAGAGGGACTCCCATGTACCGTAGATACTTCATTCTGACCATTTTGCTCGTGCCATTATTCCTTACTCCAGTTTCCGTGGCCGCACGTTTGGAGCTGAATTCCGTTGTTGGAATAGAAGGCCCTCTGATTGAATCACGTCTAAGAATGGAAGTACAAACATCATCTACTAGTGCAAGTGCGCTTCTGGAATTCGAGGACACCCTGACCCCTGCTGAGATTCTACGTGCTGAGAGTCTTGGCGTCAAATTCGTGAAACGTGGCTCTTCAATCGTCAATGTTGGTAGAATCTATTCCGTTGAGGTCAGTGATATCGGTTCATTGGAAGCCATTTCTGATCTTGGTTTGATAAGAGCCACCTCAGGAACCAAACAATACGTGCCATCCATCACATCCTCTGTTCATGCAATTGGAGCTGACGACGTCTGGACCAACCTGAAGAAGGATGGAGGAGATGTGAATGGTTCAGGAGTCACAGTAGCGGTTCTTGACACTGGTGCCCTCTGGACTCATCCGAGTTTTTGGCGTGCTTCACCGGGTGAATATCGGGTCCGTGGCGGCGGACCAGATTATTACGTAGACCTAAATGGCAATTTAGCTGAAGACCCCGGAGAAGGACCAATCCGGGCTGTTGTTGATGGTCCTCCAATTAATCCAAATTTCAACTACGCCTCTGATTATATGTACATAAACGCTGATGGCTTCACTGGTTTCAGTTATGCCTCTGGGGACCGGTGGATTGGTGGTATTGATGAAAATGATGACAATGTGATAACTTTGGATACTGAGAGTGTAGTTCTCCTTGATGTACCAAAAGTCGCGATACTTTACGATCAGATAAACTCCAATGTCTATGTACGAGGAGTCAACCTTTCACTAGGAGTAGCTGTGGATGATTATGATGGTCATGGAACACATGTGGCATCTACGATTGCAGGTGGTCAAGTTGGAATGACCTCCTATGTAGGTGTTGCTCCTGGTGCTGACTTGATGATTATAAGAAGTGACTTACAATCTGCAGATATCTTAGATGCGATTGCCTTTGCAATTGAGAATGACGCAGACATAATCAATATGTCATTTTCATCGTTTCTCGGGTTTTTGGATGGAACTGATTTGGAAGACCTTGCAGTGTCAGAAGCATTCCTGAGGCACGGCGTGATGACCGTAGCTGCCGCTGGAAATCTTGGCAATAAGAATAAACATGCTCGTTTCTCTGCTGCACCTGGAGGCATAGGCACCGCAATGATGGTAGCTTCGAGCCCTCCAGATTACTCTTTCCTGAGTCTATTGTGGCATTCACAAGATAATGATGAACATGTTATACTGACGCCCCCCAATGGTGATCCAATAGATCTAGGTGCCTTCTCCACAATAGCCGACCAATCATGGGCAATAGATACAGAATATCTCTCTGCCTATGTCTTTGCTGATGTCAGTATTCGCGGTCTTAACAATCTGATAGTACAAATCTCGACTGATGACCATATTTGGGCAAACGGGGTTTGGAATGTCACAGTCACAAATGAGGGTGGCGACCTTGTTTGGATTGATGGGTTTGCCTGGGATGGAAACTGGCACCTAACCAATATGCGATTCTCAACCTCCATAGATAACGAGAGGACAATAAGTTCTCCAAGTACTGCAGACTTTGCTATCACCGTTACTGCATATAGTGAATCAAGCTCAGGAATTATGGACTCGTCAGGTAGAGGGCCAAGAGTTGATGGGTATCCGAAACCAACAGTAGCTGCACCAGGCGATAACATTCGAGCTGCCATGGACAGTGTAGCTGTCTTATGGGATTCAAAAGACGGAACTAGTATGGCGTCACCGCATGTTGCTGGTGTTCTAGCACTCATTCGTCAAGCATCCGGTCAGGACTCAGCATGGTTAGACTATTCTGCCTTGGTCAACGGAGCTGGTGGTAAAACATCACACTTCGAGTCAGCTTCTCCATCGTGGGGATATGGTTTAACTAATGCCTTATGGTCAGTCATTCAAGTACTTGATTCCCCAAGTAGAGATGGTTCAACATCTTCTGATTGGTTCGGTGTCGACGAATTCTTTGGAGATTCCACCGACCTTGCAATCAATGGCAACCTCGATGTCACCTCCACCAAGTATTTCCTAGATAACGATACATTAGGACTAGCAGTTTCGATGAGAGATGTGCCTGATTTCCAAGGGACCAATGTACTCTCTATTGCTTGGGATAATGACTCAAATGTGGGCACCGGGGATAATGGAGCTGACATTGTTGTCAATGTGACCGGAGGAACTGCAGAAGTCTACATGTGGACTGGGAGTGCTTACAATCCGTCATCACTTGTTGCAGACTGGTGGACCGATTCAACGACAGTGATTCTACGCGTGGAGGGGATTATCGCAGGTACTCGTGGTAATATATCTGTCAGCACTCATAACTCCTCCATGGCCAATGTGGATTTCGCTGGTCCTGGCATCCTCCTGGATGTTCTATTGCCTATGATGGAAAGTATCTCTATGGAATATAGTGATGGTACAATGCTGGTCCATGTAGCAACGAATGATCGCGACACAGAGATGGCACTCCAGAATGTGAGTTGGTCAATCGTTGATGGTCCACTAACGCATCTCAATTCATCATCGAGAACAGGAGCTAGTGACTTTGTAATTTCTATTCCTGAGGACCTACTCGGGACAGATAGTATCAACAGTCTATTAATGAACATCACATCAGAGAGTTTCACTCTGTTTCTTCCACTGATTCTCCTTTCGCCTTATTTTGGACCTTATTTGATTTTTACAAGTGCAGCTCTTGATAATGATGTTGTAAGAGTTGGATTTCTCCATAATGAGCTCATCTCTGGCGAGATTGTGTTGGAGGGATTTGCACTTGCAGACTTGGTCTATGTGGCATTTCAATCAGAGACTGGAAGTTGGCTTAATTTCACACTATCAAGTGGGACAGGAATTTACACATTTGAAATATCACCATCCTATTTCCAACTTGGTTCCCATGAAGTATACGCAATCGCTATAGGGCAGGGTGTACCTGGCTCAGTGATGAATTTCGCCACACTAACAGTAGTGGAAGATTTCACCTTGCTCGCAGCGGTTGCTGCTCTTCTTGTTGTGGGTGGTGGGGTCTTGGTGATTATACAACGCCGTAGGGGTGACCTAGAGTGAAGATTGTTATCGTCGGATATGGTCCTGGTGGGGCAACAGCAGCAGTCACAGCCCGGTTGTTCAATTCTAAATCTGAAATCACACTAATCACAGAGGAAACTCTCGAGTCACACAGAAAACCCGGAGCTTCAATGGCTCTTGAGTTCCCAGACACTTCTGGACTCAATATCGAAGATTGGTCATTTGATACTCTTTCAGAGAAGCGGGTTGAATTAATCACTGGCACACAGGTGACTGGTGGAAACTCGAAATCGAAGGAGATTCATATCGAGGGTCCAAGTGGAAAGAAGAACTTACAGTACGACCAGCTTTTGCTAGCCACTGGAGGCATTCCTGCAGTTCCAGATATTCCTGGCACAGACCTAGAAGGTGTCTTCACTATTCAGACTATAGCTGATACAAGTGCTATAGGAAACCAATTATCCGGTATGCAATCCCTTGTAGTCGTAGGAGCTGGTTTCAGTGGTCTCGAAACTGCTGAGAGATTATTGTCTCTTGGTAAGGATGTTCATCTCGTTGTAAGATCGCGACTAATGCGAAAACAGTTGGAAGAGTCGATGAGTGTTGAACTCCAATCTAGACTACCAACTCAACTCAATGTCCATGTTGGTAAATCACCTACTTCTGTTGCTGGAAACGAGCATGTCGAAGGAATAGTTCTTGGTGATGAAACAATTGCTGCAGATGCAGTTCTTTTCATGACGGGAGTGCGTCCAAATATTGAGCTAGCTGAGAAGCTTGGAGTCAAGATTGGAAAACTTGGTGGTATTGTTGTTGACGATCTGATGAAGACTTCTATAGACAGTATATTCGCAGTCGGTGATTGCGTAGAGATGAAGGATTCCCTTACTGGAAAACCACTCCTTCTGCCAATTGGTAGTACTGCTGCCCGTGCCGGTCGCCAAGCTGGTGTAACCATTGCTGGAGGCTCAAAGAAGTACGATGACACTCTTCGACGTCTGCAATACGACCGGATTTTCGACACTGATATTGTTGTGATAGGACACTCTTCAACAACTGCGAACGAGTCGGGACTAAAGTTTTCTGTTCAGTATTTTGAAGACCCCACAGAATTTGCAAAGGTGGCTCTAGTAACTTCTGAAAGTGGACAGCTCATCGGAGGTCAGGTCATTGCACCGCGGATGGGAGCTCGTCTTGGGTATGAAATACTTGAGCGGGTCGAATCGGGAGCCATCCTCAAGGAACGACCCCTTCTGAAACCAAGACATGCACGACTGCGTGAATACCTCGAATCTACTTTCGGTCCTATTCAATAGATGGGGGCGGCATCTCCCATTCATCGTCAGCCGGTTGCGTTTCTATTGGTCTTCGTGGTGGTTTTGCCCTTC
>MEHG01000003.1 GCA_001940705.1 Candidatus Thorarchaeota archaeon AB_25 | reverse complement strand
AAATCAAGGATGATGAAGTGAAACAACTGCCAAAGTATCTTGGTGGAATCAATCAATATGTTGACTCGACTGATGTGTTATCGTACACAGAGAGATTCCGTAGATTCTGGTCTATGTATCAGTGAAAATCACTTTGTAATAATGTAGGCTTTGTCCTCCTGTCCTACATGCACTTCGTCAGCCATTCCAATGAATAGCCCGGTTTCAACAACACCTGGAATCATCTTTAGGTCAGTTGCAACTGTGGCAGGGTCATCGATTGGTTTGGGAAACTTGAGATCTATTATGAAATTCCCATTATCGGTCACAACAGGACCCATCTTCTTCTCAGCCTGTCGTAGAATAGGCTCAATGCCCATACTCTCGATTTTTTTTCGAACTACACCGAGAGAGAACGGAAGGACCTCTACAGGTATCAGAAATTTCGAAGCAAGTTTATCCACTAGTTTGGATTCATCAACGATTATTATTAGCTTCTTTGAGGCTGAAGCCACGACCTTCTCTTGGAAAAGAGCTCCACCACCACCTTTGGTCAGATTGAGATTCTTATCCACCTCATCGGCACCATCAACTGTGATGATAAGTTCTGGATTAAGGTCAAGATTCGTCAGAGGAATATCATATTCAACAGCTAGCTGGTATGCTTGGTATGAACTGGGAACCACACTAATGTCATTCTCACCCTTGGAGATTCGTTGTCCAAGCTCTTTAGCAAAAATAGCTACTGTAGATCCACTACCAAGTCCGATTGGACCAGTCTTGGGTATCTTCTCTAATGCACTCTTGGCTGCATTCAGTTTCACTCGTGACATGTTACGGTCTCCACTGGTGCGTGGTTGACCTGTACACTAAGCTTCCCAAAAGCCTTCCGAGAGCAAAAAATGCTAGACAACACCATATGGGCACAATGTTCCAGTCTTGGGTCTCCAATATACAGCCCATCTGCCGTCTTCAGTAGGTATGATAGCAACAGCACAATTATCCTCAAGGGATTTTGCAAGAATCTCAGCATTTCTTTTGCTGTGAAGTATATCTACTAGACGATATACTTGTCCGTCTACTAGTTGCCATCTTGAAGGCTTCATCATGTAGTGATGTATTGATTCTACTTAATAATGATGGAATAGTGAATTTGGTCGATATTCTCACCTGTGGATGAAAAATACTGTCATTTGTTGTGTGTGTAAAGCTTAGTCACCGCCCATGAGGGCCTTCAAACGTTCCATTTCTGCAAGCATTTCTGACTGTAGGGAACTCTTTCCACCAGCAGGTTTGGGAGTATCACTAACTGCTGCGCCACCTGGAGGACCACTGCTTGGTGCACCACCCGGAGGACCACCACTGGGGGTTCCAGCAGTAGGAGCTGTTTCAGTTGGAGCTGCATCGCCTGGGGGACCACTCGGAGCTGCACCACTTGGGGGGCCACCGCTTGGGGGACCACCACCCGGAGGGCCACCATTGGGAGCTCCGCCGCTCGGAGGACCGCCTCCTGGGGGACCACCACTGGGAGCTTCGCCGCTTGGAGGACCAGTGCTTGCAGCACTAGGCATTTCAACAGTGGAGGGGCCAGCTTTTTCTGTGTCAGATTCTACAGTCGTTCCAGACATTGCCGCAAGTTTAGCAAGATAATCAGATCGCGCTCTGTCAACAGCAGAGGAAGTATCCACGATTTCCTTGAGTGCTTCATCCTTAGCAAGAGCGTCTCTCACGGATGCTAGACGATCTTGATATACTGTAACAAGTTTGTCCTTTACAGCGTCATCAATGTCGCCTTGTTTGTTAAAGTGTTCGACAGCAGACAAAGCTTGTTGAATTGCATTTTCTTCTACTTTGAGAAATACGAGAGCCTGTGCTGGTGTCTTTAGAAACTTGAGTTTCTTTGCACCTGCAAGACCACTTGAAACGTCGCCAGTTGATGCGATAATTTTCCTGATTCCTTCATCTACGCCAGCGCTTCCAGAACCACGTCGTCCACGGACTACCAGTAGGACTATGATCAGGAATAATGGGGTTACGGCTATGATAAACATCCATGCTATCGGACCAAATGGAATACCGATGGATTGGAAAAAGTCGGATATTGGTATGAATAGATTGACTATGGATTGTGCGAATTCTGAATATGGAGTTTGCAATTATTTCACCTACTGGTATTTCGTCCTATGCCTTCCTAGGCAAATTTGTGTGTTAATTTACTTTTCCCGTAAGGATTAGGGTTTGTAAGACACCCGTGTGATAAGGATTCATGTCGTAAAGATACGGTCCTTATCAGGTATCAGGGCACGGGGGCTCATAAACATGTCTTTGACTGACGAAAAATCGAACCATATTTAGTCTTCAACAGGCCGAATTTCATCTTTTTCTTGATATGAGTCCAACCCAGTTTCTCTTAATTGTTTTCAAAATGACTAGAATAAGTACAAGGTGATGTAGTATGGACCTTTTTGACCCATCAATTGAGTATTATGTGTTGCATGAGAAAGCGTGGAAGTTTGGTGGTGGCGATATTTACGATCCTCAGGGTGAAAAAATTGGATCGATGAAAAGGAAACTCATTTCGATGCGTGCTGAGATTGAACTGAGAAATCCTGATGATTCGGTTGTATGTATCATCAATAAGAAACTGATGAGTGCGCGCCCAATCTATGATGTCAAAGCACCAACGGGTGAACTGATTGGTAGAGGAAAGAGACCTATGATTGCGTTCAGGGGTTCAGTAGATATGTACGACCCTGAAGATAGATTGATCTACAAAGCTCAGGGCGGTGTCATGAAATGGAATTTCAGGATAACTCATCCTAAGGACAAGAACATGGTCTACGCAGAAATCAGGAAAGGCGATAAGTGGAGAGATATTTTCGCTCCAATGTTTAATTTCAAAGATCAATATGTGATTCATATTGTAGATCCATTGGCACCCAGAATGATGTTGCTTGCCTATGCCATTATCATCGATAACGTCTATCATGACAAGTAGTGTTACTACTGCGAAAACTCTATAATGCATTCAAAGTGACCAGCAGGTCGTGCCCCAGTGGCTTAGAGGCTATAGTGTTTCTGGATATCTAGAAATGCAGCAAAAGCGGCTGACTTGTAATCAGCAGGTCGCGCGTTCAATTCGCGCCTGGGGCTCCATTCTCTTTGAAGCAATATTATTTGTAATACAATTTTCAAAGATATTGAGTACCAACAAACCAGTAAATAATCAGTGATACAACAAGCCCAAGTATGGCAATAGCTTGAAAGGATTTCTTCTGGGTCTTATGGCGAAACCTAAACATTCCTCCTATTATTCCAATAGCACCTCCAAGGAATCCCAAGATATGCAATGTTACTTCAGCAACTCTCCACTCACGTTGAGAAGATTTCCTCTTATCCCGCCACATAGCTAGAAATGCCGCAATGTTGATTATTAGGACATAGAAGAATGGAACCCAATATAGAACACCTGTGAACTGCACCTATCCATCCATCCTCTTAGCTGCACTTTCCAAAGCAACCACAAGATCCAGTTTCTTACCTGTCAAGAAATTGATTGTAGCACCACCACCAGTGCTAATGTGAGTAATACGGTCGTCAAGTGACATCTTCTTTGCCATTGCACCCATATGTCCGCCGCCAACAACAGTGATTCCTTTACAATCTGCAATTGCATCAAGTATATCTGAGGTGCCCTTTGCAAACGCTTCTTTCTCAAAGTAACCCATTGGTCCGTTGGCAAAAACAACAGCAGATTCTGTGATGAGTTTCACATACTTTGTAGTTGTTGCTGGACCTATATCCAAGAAGGGGTCATTATTCATCTCGCTAAAACTACAATCATGTCGTGTATTATCATGCTCAACTGCTGCATCTTCTGGAAGAACTAACACATCTGGATATTCTTTCAAGAGTTCTCGTGCAGTTTCTATAGCTGATTCGAAACCTTTGATTGGTTTCGAGTAGGTTTCTGGAATCATATCTGCTGCAATTAGAAACAGTGTACCGATAAGCCCTCCAAGAACTGCATGATCGACCCTGTCTGTTGACATTAGCCTGCTTAGAATCTTAACTTTATCTTCAACTTTGCTTCCACCTAACACGAGGGTCCATGGATGCTGTTCTGTAGCAGTGGCTGCAGTCAGTGTACGAATTTCTTTCTCCACTAATCTTCCTGCTACAGATGGTAATACGGTTGTGAATCCTACCAATGATGCTTGAGACCGATGTGCTGCACCAAATGCATCGTTCACAAAAATATCGAACAAGGGGTAGAGTTCTTGAACAAGGGATTCTTGAGCTACTTCAAGAGCAGGAGCTTTCTTCAGTTCTCCTTCAAAATAGCGAACATTCTGAAGTACGAGGATTTCGCCATCCTTGACCTGGGATATTGCCTCTTTCGCTTTTTGTCCAAAGATATCATCAACAAAACTTGTATTGAATCCGAGATTTTTCAGAACTTCTGTGTGTTGTTCAAGGGAGATGAAATCATCACTTCCTGGTCGACCTTGATGTGCCATCAAGACAACCTTGCTACGTTGCAATTCTTGCAACGTTTCTTGAATGGCTTCAATCCGAGAAATATCGGTGATTTGTTTTGTTTCAGGATCAACTGAGCAGTTCATGTCAACACGAATCAGTACTCGTTTTCCTACAAGATCTACATCATCAAGCGTTTTGAATGTGAGGTTCATTCTCTATCTCCAGTCTTGACTGAAACTGACCTCAATAAAGAAGTTATCGAAGAAGTGATGGAATCACCAATCACCAGACACTATGGCATTAGCGAGTGATTCTAGCATCTGGCCTTTTGGATATCTAACAGGCATGAAATACCGTGTACCATCTTTTAGAGTAACTCTAAGGGTTCCCTCGGCACAGATTTTGAGTAATGCTCTCACGGCTTCAATTGTCCAGTCTGTGATATCGACAACACCTGAAGTGATAGACTCGCGTATAAGTTTCTCAAAGTGTGGGCGTTGAATCTGTTTGACAATTCTACCCAAGGATTCCACTCTGATTTTTCTGTTTTCAGTATCATCTTCCGTTAGAAGAGGGTCGAATGTCATGACTCTATGTGTGGTTGGGCTCTATTAAGCACCAATAGAGGTTGATTTTTCTATGCTATACTGAAGTGCTTGTGAGTGCATTCAACTATAGGATCCTTTGGCCTGTAGTAGACGGCCCATCGGTTTTTGTCCACTTTTGATAGGAACACGCGATTGTTCTCTTTCAATTCTCTTGCTTTTAGTGTCGCGTCATACATGTTATCGAAAACTTCTGCTAATCTATAGACGCGACCACCTACCAATTTCCACTTTTCTTTCTTCATGCCGTTAAGTGTAGATTATGCCTAATAATCCCGTCATGACAAAAATCAACTGGTCCGAAAGTGGGCTGATGCCGCAGGTGGTTTACTGTTTCACAAGTTCCAAAATCTTCAATGGTCTGTTACCATTCTCAATATCTGTTTCCGACAATCTAATGACTACGTGACCTAGTTTCTCTAATTCCTTGGACTGCATTTTGTCTTTTTCTTGGGTTTCAGGAAATGCAGGTCCATGCCAATAATCACCATCGCAATACAGACAGACAATTCATTCCAATAGACCCCTAAATCCTACCCTATGTAGAACTTTGCAAATGCTGTTGGGGTGCCCCCATACAGTTCAATCATCGTTCACTCTTGGCAGTTCGTATCTTGAGAGGTATTCATCTTGTCGTTAATCTCGTTCACAGCCTGCTCGAGATCCTCGGCTGTCCGCATCGAGGTGGCTGTCGGGACACTCGTCGTGACGAAGTGCTGCGCATACGGGAAGCACGCCGCCTCGAACGGCATCGGGTCCAGTGCGCCAGCGCCGAAGGTGTTGGTACACAGCGAGATATCATCGAGCGGGAGTTTCAGCGCCTGCGCCATCTCCTTCGGATCGAACACCAGACTGAACGGCTTGGTGCAATACTGTAGCTCACCGCCATAGTCGACTGAGAGATTGCCCTCGACCCACAGGCGCTGATCGAGTTCCGTGAGCACACCGTTCTTCAAGTCGGCGACGAAGACGAGGCTGTTGTCGGACTGCGCGCTCGTAACATCAATGATAATCTCTCCGAGATAAGATGTCGTGACTACCGAATGCGACGTACTGGGACCGATGAAGCCTTGGCTCGGGTCGTAGCTGTGCGTGTTGCTCTCATACTCAACGATAACCCAAGAGAGAAGCCCTGTTTCGCAGTTCTCAGCAATCAGATAGAACTCCACGCGGCTCCCCCAAAACACGCTCGTGTGAACGTTGAAGGCGCCAACAATCGCGCACAGTCGCTTGGGAGTATTGCTGAACATTGCTGAAGGGAACAAGCTGTAGTTCGGCGGCAACAACCGTTCGACCGTTTCAGTATCGGTGACCTCAAAGGCAAGGAACGCACAGTACGGCTCAACGATGAAGCTCATGTATGGGTTGGAGCGCGCCCCTCTTTTGACGATGTACCGCTGGAGTCTGAGCGGCAGCTTGCGAAGGAACCCACTACCTTGGGTCGTGGACGCAACCTTGGCAGGCACAACCATCTTCTCGGTAGTCCTGATATAACGTCGAAGATCCTTAACTTTCATGACATCTCCTCACATTAACGTTTCATGATACTTTTGTTTATCATTCAGCACATAAGAACTATTCAATTCCATGAGTCCACACCCTATACCTTTCTCATTGTATATCAAACTACCCACTAACTGCATGGAAGTATCAACCAAAGGGAAGAGAACGCGTGCATGAAAATATAGTGCCGCAGGTGGGACCCACGTCCCACTGCAAAATGCAGTGAAATTTCGAGCCCACGACTTCGAGATGCCTCATCAGAGGTCGGGCCGAGATTATGACCCCGTAATTTTGACTGGGAATTCCAGTCAGATTATGAGTCTCGCGCCCTAACCAGGCTAGGCCACTGCGGCTGAGTTATACTCGTAGTGAAGTCTGGCAAGGGAGCACACTGGGTTCCTCTAATTAACCTTATCCTTGATTTAAGGCTCCATAGCTGAGTTATATTAAAGGAAGGAGCCATAAATGTGATTGTTGACCAATGTCAGAAATAACGTCCAGACTAGTCGAGGGGTCTGTGATATATTTCCCGACCAAATATTATAGGTCGCTATTATGAGCACAATCGCCAGTGTCTATCAAGAGAGGAGGACGACTATGGATATTATCAAGGGGTTTCCTGCCACGTCACAGAATAGCTCCCAGTTGAATATAATCAACATCATCAAACATGCTGCAAGAAATTTCGGTAGGCAAGAAATCGTCAGCAGAAAACAGGACGGAAAAATGTTTCGCTACACTTACAATGACGCATACGAACGAGTGCAGCGTTTGGCTAGTTCTCTGACCTCTCTTGGAGTGATGGTTGGGGACAGGATTGGGGTCTTGGCATCCAATTCTTACAGGAACCACGAGATGTACTTTGGCATCCCTGGCAGCGGTGCTGTTATGGTTCTCATGAATCCACGTTTTACATCACAAGAATTGAGCTATGTGGTGAATCATGCGGGAATAAGATTCATCTTTGTGGATGACGATCTGCTTCATATTGTTGAAGCTATCGCGCCCATGTGCGAAACCGTTCAGGGCTACGTGATCCTCACCGATAAGAAACTGGGAGATATGGAAACAAAACTGGAGCCAATCCATAGTTACGAAGATTGCCTAAGTAAGGCAGCACCAGCATACGAATGGCCCAACCTGGACGAAACCTGCGCTTCTAGTGCTTGTTATACCTCCGGCACCACGGGAAAACCAAAGGGGGTCTATTATTCCCATCGGGATGTGTACCTCCAAGCCATGATGTATGCTCTCAATGCCAAGATTTCCGTGATGGACTGCGTATTCCAGATTGTTCCTATGTTTCATGTCCTGGGATGGGGTACACCCTATTCGGCCACAATGACTGGTGCTAAACTGGTCTTACCCGGTAAGTACAGTTTGGAGGGCATTGATAAAATCATCAAGATTCTGGTTCAGGAAAAGGTAACACTGTCTGCAGGGGTGCCTTCCATCTTGAGGGCAATACTCAACCATCTTCTGAAGATGGACCCTAGTCCAGATTTGACCGGACTACGTTTTCTCTGTGGAGGCTCTGAGCCACCCTTATCGATGATGAAAAGTTTCTGGGATACGACCAAGACGGAAATAGTTCATACCTATGGTTCTACTGAAGCTCAGGCTATTGTCACCCTAAACCTGCCCAAACCTTGGCTGAACAAGGAGCTCTCAGAGGAAGAGAGGTGGGAACAAAAGAAGAAACAGGGATACATCATGGTGGGGCTCGATGTCAAGATTGTAGATTCAAGTGGTAAGGAGCTTCCTCATGACGGCGAAACGGTTGGAGAGATACTTCTCCGAGGCCCGTGGGTTCTGGGAAAATATCATGATGCCCCAGGTTCCGAGGACCAGTTCACCAAAGATGGATACTTCAGAACCGGAGATGTAGGAGCCATTGATTCTGAAGGGTACCTAAAGCTCACGGACCGAACAAAGGACTTGATCAAAAGCGGCGGAGAATGGATTTCTTCAGTGGATATGGAAAACGAGATAGTCAATCATCCCGCAGTTTTTGAAGCGGCGGTTGTTGGTCTTGCTCATCCCAAATGGGAAGAACGACCGCTAGCTCTGGTAGTTTTGCGGGATGAATTCAAGACAAAGGTGGATAAGAAGGAAATCTTGGAACATCTTGCCAAGAGATTTGCCAAGTGGCAGCTTCCCGACGATGTTTTGTTTGTGGAAACTATCCCAAAAACAAGTGTAGGAAAGATTGACAAGAAGCTCATCCGGATAGAGTATGAAGATGTCTATGCGGACAGGTAGAAATTGATTATTTCAGAACTGTTGCTTTCCAAGTCCTCATTGCGGCACGTATCACGTAGAGGCACACGCTGAGCTGGTCTATTAGAAGTTAACCTTTGGTTTTATGATTTGAGAAGCTCTTGAACCTCTTTTGTGAGAAGTTCCTTGACTGTCTTGCCATCAGCCTTACCACTGAGCTCTTTCATGGCTATACCCATGAGTCCTCCTACTGACCGTTCTCCTTGTTCTCGTATGAAGTCTTCTCGTTCTGATACTATCTTCTTGATGATATCTTCAACTTCACCGCTTGTTGCCATTCCTAAACCAGTCGATTCTATAACCATCTCAATACTCGATTTTGGTTGTTTAGCGAAATATGTCAGAATTGTGGGTATGGCTTCAGATGTTATCACTTTCATGGCGATTGATTTGAACATCTCAAGAAAGTGGTGATCATCAAGATTCTCAGTAGGAATCTGGTCTCGATGAAGACTGACTATCGTATTTTCAAGGGTTGCAGCAACTAGTGTTGGAGAAACATTGGTTTCCTTGATTATCTGTTCAAAGAGGTCAAGTTTTTGAGAACGAGTGATTTGGTAGGCAAGATCTGGGCTTAGGTCATACTCTTTGATGAACCGTTTCTCACGATTCTCAATAGTTTCAGGCATATTCTTCTTGATTTTCTTCAGACGTGATTCCGTGACTTTGACCGGTCTCACATCAGTTTCAGGATACATACGAGATGAACCGGGCCTAGGTCGTGCGTATTTTGATGTACCGTCCGGAAGCGGTGTTCGGGTTTCTGCAGGGACTCCTTCTACTGCTACTTTGGCTCTATTGACTACGGCATCCAGTGCATCTTTGCATTTTTCTTTCGAAGAGGCAACAAGTACAACTGCATCTCGTTCGTCGGCATTGACCAATTTTCGTATCTTTGAAACATCAATATCTGTGATTCCATACTTAGGTAGTTCATCGGTATGGAATATTCCTTCAACTCCACCCCAGAACTTAGCATAATCAGAAAATTCAGTTCCAAGTCGGCGATTTGGTTGAACTTCAGTACCAACAAGGTTTGCAAAACCTGGGAGCCTTACAGCATAGACAACTCCGCCAGATTTTACCGCCTTTTTGATGACTTTTGATTCACTTTTTGTGAAAATGTCAGTTATGTCAACCAATTTCGATTTGAGATGTTTGGGGGAGATTCCACGGTCCTTCAGGGTGTCCCGAATTTCAAGCAGTTTCTCTTGTCGTTGAGCTTCAAGTTCAACAAGTGTCGATAACATGTCAAGCTGTTGAAACCCTTTGATCTCTATGATGGCTCCACCTTTAATTGATACATTGACGTCTTGACGAATCGTTCCGAGACCTCGCTTGACATTGCCTGTCGATCTCAAGAGTAGTCCTAGTGCGAGGGCTACCTCCTGTGCCTCCTCAGGGGTTCGTATATCAGGGTCGGTAGCAACTTCAATCAGTGGAATACCAAGACGGTCGAGTCTGTATACTCTCATGTTGTTCTTGTCATCATCAGCAATCTTTCTTGCAGCATCTTCCTCAAGACAGATGGTCTGTATCCCTATTTTCTTCTCCCCTACGAAAACCTCTCCACCATTGGCAATAATTGTTGTACGCTGAAATCCTGTAGTGTTAGATCCATCAATCACAATCTTCCGCATTGGATGTATTTCATCAACTGGTCTTGATTTGAGAAATGTTGCCATTGTCAAACAAATATCTATAGCCTCTTCACAAAGATCGTGAGGAGGTTCCTCATCAGCTTCTACTAAACATGTAGTGTCATTGTAATACTCGTAACAAAATCGCTTTTTCCTCTGAAATTCAAAGAGGGCTGCAGGATCGATTTCACCCATCTCACTCTGGGTTGGACGTAATCTTCGAACAAAATTTCCGTCTGGTTCCTCATCACGGATTACGGTTGGACAATGACAGAATAGCTTGCGCTGAGTGTTCAGTTGTTGGTGTAGTTCAAGACCAACCATTAGGTCCAGTTTTCTATACCTATCGTCTTCAGTCAGCTCAGTCCCCTCCAAGGCCTTTGACATACTCAGATTCCTCACTGCGCATATCAATCTCGCCTGCAAGAGGTTTTGTTAGGAGTTCTTTCGCTGTTTCTTGGTCTTTGGTATTGGCTAATACCCACATGAGTTTGACCAGAGCTGTTTCGGGTATCATATCCTCACATGGAATAACTCCAATGTCAAGAAGCTCGACCCCTGAACGATAGACGTTCATGTCTACACGTCCAAACAAACATTGAGTGGTCATAGCAACAACAATTCCTGCGTCAATGGCCTTTTTGATTGATGGTTGAAGACGATCAGGAGCATGTCCCAGACCAGTTCCTTCAATCACAATTCCCCTGTATCCGGTTTCTACTAAATGGTCGATTGTTAATGCTTCAATTCCAGGATTTGTCTTTACTAAAGCTACTTTCTCTTCGAATTTGGGTTTTAGAGTAAGTTTTCGTTCCTTGTTTCTCCGTAATAGTGGAACGCGAAGTTCTTTCACTTCTTCTCCAGTCACACTAAATATTGGATAATCATTGACTGACTGGAAAGCATCACGACGGCTTGAATGTAGTTTTCGAGCACGTGTTCCACGATGAGCATGAAGATAGCTATCCCCAGTTTCTGCATGCATCAAAATAAAGACCTCAGCAGCATCAGCTTTTGTAGCCAAAGTAATCGCACCAATCAGATTCATTGCAGCATCTGAAGATGGACGGTCTGATGACCTCTGTGATCCAACTAGAACAACGGGAACTGGAAGGTTTTGAAGCGCGAAGGATAGTGCTGCGGAAGTGAATCCAAGTGTATCTGTTCCGTGTGCTATCACAACTCCATCAGCCCCTTCCTTTATTTCAGAAGCGACACTGTGAGCAATCTTGGTCCAATCAGAGGGTCGAATATTCTCAGAGAGTACACTCATAATGACCTTAGCATTGACTTTGGAGTAATTTCGTAGTTCTGGAACAGTATCATAGAGATCTTGTGCTGACAGAGCAGGATTTACAGCTCCGGTGCGATAATCGACTTTGCTAGCAATGGTGCCACCTGTGCTCAGAATTGAAGCTGTAGGTAGACCCTTGACATCGGGTTCCTTTTCGGCTGGTGTTGTTCGTTTCTTCTTTCCAGCTTTGATTCTGTTAACCTCTGAACCTTGGTCTAACTTTATGCCAATATTATAGCCACTTTCAAGCTTGATAATAACATGAAACTGATCACTGCCAACTTGACTCCGAGGCATTAGCACTCCAACATACTCTTCGTCATCCTTCTTGATACTAAGTGTATCTCCAACTTTGATGTTGGAACTGGAGAGCTTTTCCAGAACCAGACCACTATAACCAGAATTATCAAGACTCAATGGTATCCTCACCTTCGAGTTCGAACTCAACGAGGGCAGATGGCTCATAAAAGGCTTCGTCATCATAAACTGTGATGTCTAGAGGATGCCTAAAACAATGAGCACGCCAAATAATACGAAAACTACCCCAACTACTTTCTTCACAATTTTGAGTGGAATCCGTGCTGCTACGCGGTCTCCGGCCAATGCACCAAGTGAATTTACTATGAGGAATCCTATGAGGGATCCTATGAATACCATAATTGCAAATGTGGACTGAGCAGCCAGAGCAAGGATTGTGATCTGGCTTTTGTCACCGAGTTCTGACAGTAGAACAAGCGAAAACATCCCAAACAAAGTGCCAGGGTTATCACATGTATCAGGTACCTCGGAGTTTGCTCTGGCAAGTGTGTAGATTCCTAGACCAATGAACAGAATTCCAGATACGTGGCTTATGATTTCAATGGGGAGTGTAGTAGAGAGGACATAACCGATGATCACTGCGACAGCAGATGAAGTAGCTAAGGCAAGCATTGTAGCGAGGAGTACTAGCCTAGGTCGTCTGTATTGTGCACTGAGGCACATTGTAGTGAGCATCGTCTTGTCACCTAGCTCCATCAGTAGGACTAATCCTGCTGAAGTGAGTAGGGTCTGAATAGGCATTGTAACTGTCCTCGCTTTAGGGTTGGTTTTAGAAGTTGGGATATGTGTCAAAACATATGGTGCGGGAGGTGGGGTTCGAACCCACGAACTCCTACGAGAGCGGATAACTTATCGTGACCCCATAGTTTGTTACGATCTTAAGTCCGCCGCCTTTGACCTGGCTTGGCTACTCCCGCAATGCTCGGTCAGGCAAGCGACTATCCACTTTTTCTGGAGGAGCTCACCGCGTTGTTTCTTTGCGGCATGCCGACTCTTCAACTCTTTGGTGTGGAAGTGACACGCCGTGAGAAGTGGTGGGGCGGGCCGGATTTGAACCAGCGACCCTCGAGCGTACCAAGTATGAAACTCAATACAGTTCTCGGTGTAAGCGAGACATCATAGCCGGGCTAGACTACCGCCCCTGAAAGAGTTGGATTTGTTGTCCCAATAAAAAGTTGCTTACGTGTAGATTGCAGTGATATGAATTTCCTGACGTGTTTCGTCCAGAATTATCACCTGTAATTGTTCATAACCGAGTTGAGAGATGGCGTCCTTGAAGGATGTCAATGTATCGGATTTATGGTTCGATTTGAAAGCTGCAAGCATGCGTCCTTCTTTTTTGAGTAGAGGTGTGAATTTCTCAATCAGTTTCAATGTGCCTTCGGGCTCAGTTGTAACATCAACCAAGAGAAGATCAAGCTGTCCATTAGTGGTGACGATGTTTGGGTCCATGTCGAAGGCATCAGCAAAAATTACTGAAGTTTGAGAATATTTCTCTACAATGGTGTGTAGCTCTTCAGTAAATCTCTTAGAAACCTCAATTCCTACAACAGTCACACCCTTTTCAGCCAAATATATCAGAAATCCACCTGCGGAGCTACCAATGTCAAGAGCTGTACATGCGTCACAGATTAGTTTGCCTTGAAGTCGCTCATCAAGTTCTTTCAGCTTCTGATAACCTTGGGGAACATCAGCTTCGGTACTCAACAGCTCGATTGTATCTTTTTCAGAAACTTGAGTTGATGGCTTACATTTTCGTCCGTTGACAATAACGAAACCATCCTTGATAGCCCGTTTTGCAGTTTGGCGTGATGAAAATTGCCCTGTTTCTACAAGCCACACATCAAGTCTTGGCATTCTGTTTCGCCTCAAGTTCTTCTGGTATGAAAAGATGCATTGGGACACCTCTGAGTCTAGGACCAATAGCAGCAATCATACCTGAGGCGCGTGTGCTTCTTTTGCATCTAAGTGAAAACTCGAACTTACCTAACTGTTCTATCTCATAGATGTCTTCTCTATGGTTCGTTTTCTTCAGTGAATTTTCTATTTGGCCTCGATTGGCGCCAAATACAAGAAGTCTTTCATGGTCATCTTGCATCCATTCCGAAATACGTGTTAGTGTGGATTGGTCGAATTCTGCTTCTACTCGATTGTTGTACAGATCGATGCTTGTAATGTTCACTTCAACAGGAAGGTAGTCTACAAGAACAAAAGCGTCTGAGATTGTCCTTAGAGGACCATGTAAGTCAAGCTGTTCACGGAGTCGATGAAGTGGGATTAATGCATCCAATCGTTTGGAATCAGTGACCCCCATATCGGAATATAGGCCGTAACCAACTTTTCCAACATCTATGAGCTGTCCAGGGTATGTTTTGTTGGGGACTAGATTGTCTGATTGAAGAGACCTACCATACTCCTTGGCAAGGGCGTTTGCTACAAATTCTTCATCCTCACCATCGATTTTCACGATGATGTGATTCTTCTTGTCAGTACCTACGCTAGTAAGTTGAGTATCGAGTTCTGCTACCATCTCTGAAACTTCGGATCTGATTGTTTCGAGTAATCGACCTCTATATGCACCATATGCTTTCTGAAGCAGAACAACAGTCTTCAACTGAGAACCTCGACTTGATGTCCTTGAGTTGCGCTAAGTACCTTTTGAAGAAGGAATTGATTGAAAATAGAGAATTTTCTATGACGATGCTTCTAGGTCAGCTTTAAGCTCCTCAACACGTTTTCTCAAGAATGAGATTGCTTGCGCATTATCTATGAACTCTAGTTGGCCATTGCATGTAGGGCAGCGGAAAGAGAGATTCATGGCCTCCTCAAAGGGTACCGGAGATGAATCACGGTTGACACAGGTATATAGGTCATTGTTACTCTCATGCTCTAGTCTCTGTTCAAGGAGATTGAGCACCATTCGCTTCTTTCTATTGACTAAAGCTTGTGCCTTTTTGGGGTCTATCTTCCAGTAATACAGAAACCAGCCAGTGTTTGCATCTCTGATTCGTCGGTATGATGCTAGATGATTGTCATGAAGTTTGTAGAGAATTCTTCGGACAATATTCAGCTTGAGATCAGTTTTGGTGGCAATTTCTTCGTCAGTAGTTTCTTCTGCATTGACCAGGACAGTCGATACATCTACCCCTTCCTTACCCGCAATTTCCTCAACAACAAGTCGGAAGAGGTCGTGATTGAAATTCGTGTGAACCATTGACATAATCACCTAAGTGTGTAATATGGCTAGTCGACTGACCCAATTATCTAAGACATCCGCAGCGGAAATTTACACCTATAGTATTATACGTCCAGATACTATATATTCACTTCGCTTGGGTATCTTCCTGACGCGCTTTCTGTGACTTCTTCCTCTTCACAACTACTCTATCACCGAGAGTAGGACCAGTACCACTTTTTCCTTTGCTTGCCTTGATTGGTGCTGTTCCAACAGGTTCTAAGAGGGAAATCTCAAGTTCTCTCTCAAGACCTCGTATGGTTTTACCTATTGGTTTCAATCGACCTGATTCTATTGATTGTAGTGTTGAGATTCGTTCTCCAATCTTTTGGGCTAGTTCTTCTTGAGAGAGATGTTTCTTTTGTCTGGCGGCACGGATTGCTTTAGCATAGTCCTCTATCAATTCCATTTCATCAATCAAGACACCAGATCTGAGTTTTGGTTTAGGCCTAGGAGCAGAAGATCGCCTAGGTTGGGCGGGTGGTGGTTTTTCGGGACCTCCAATCCAGGATGGACGTGTTCGGGGAGCTGATGATGTTCGAGACTCGGAGGATGAAGATTGACCACCGAATTTAGCGGCACACTGGGGGCAGACTGACATTGACGCTCCTTCAATTGTCACGTTTCGGCCGCGACCCTTCATATTTCTGCCACATAATTCACAACTGGGCACAGCAGATTCCCTCTGGTTGTTAATGAAGCGGGGTGTGTTGATAAAGATTACCGACTAGACATATCTACAGGTGAGATGTTGTTTTGTTAGTAGTGCATAGTTATGCAAGATTGGCTCCCTCAAAGCAATCCTTAAAACAATTTCAGCGGATGAAGTCCTGAGGTGCCATCCATTGCCAGGAACTACAGATGCAAAGGACGAAGGTGGTGTCGATGATTCGGCCTACTCACAGAGCTACACAAGGCATCTAGAGCGTAGACTCAGGGCCTTGGAAACAGAGAAACAGATACTCCAAGCTGAGCGCAGTCGGCTTGAGAAAGAAACTCAAACTCTAAGGACGGAACTAGAGAAACTTAGGCAATCACCTCTAATTACCGCTACAATAACTGAGATGCTCGAGGATGGGAGAGCAATAGTCAAGAGTTCCACAGGCCCGAATTTTGTTGTTCATATAGCCTCATCAATTCCCAAGGACAAACTTCAGCCTGGGTCACTGGTGGCACTTAATCAGAGATCATTTGCAATCACACAAGAACTTCCACCATCTCGTGATCCGATAATACGGGCTATGGAAATCGAGGAGGCTCCCAATGTATCATACCAAGATATTGGAGGACTCCAAGATGTACTTCGAGAGATTAGAGAAACTGTAGAACTTCCACTTCTGAAACCCGAATTATTTGAAGAGGTGGGTATTGAACCACCTAAGGGAGTGCTGCTCACAGGAAAACCAGGGACTGGTAAGACTCTAAGCGCTCGAGCGGTTGCTCATGAAACAAACGCCACTTTCATACGCGTTATTGGTTCAGAGCTTGTTCAGAAATTCATAGGTGAGGGGGCTCGACTCGTTAGGGAAATTTTCATGCTCGCAAAAGAGAAGGCACCTGCAATCATCTTTGTTGATGAACTTGACGCAGTTGGATCCCACAGGCTTGACATTGCTACCTCAGGTGATAGAGAGGTTCAGCGTACGTTAATGCAACTTTTGAGTGAACTAGATGGTTTTGAAACCCGTGGACAAGTGGCAGTCCTAGGTGCGACAAATCGTCCAGATATTTTAGATCCAGCACTTCTAAGACCAGGTCGTTTTGATCGAATTATTGAATTCCCATTGCCAGATGATATAAGTAGAAAAGAGATTTTCAAGATTCACATTCGTGGAATGAACATAGACTCTGCTGTTGATTTCAATCAGCTGCTGTCTGCGACTCAGGGTAGGACTGGTGCAGATATTAAGACAATGTGTACTGAAGCAGGTATGTTTGCAATCCGTGATAATAGAACGTGCGTCACTCATGATGATTTTAGAAAAGCTATCTCCAAGGTCCAAGAGCGAGGATTGGGAGACCGTGCTCCTGCTAACATATACTTCTAGACAAGTCTGGCAATTTGTGAACTGCAATGAGGTACAGGGATTTCCTTAGAAGCGAGTTAAGTGGTATAGTTTCTAATGATTTCATATTACCTTCAGGTTTTCATCTCGTAGGACATGTTGCCCTAGTACATCTAGATTTTGAAACAATGCGATATGCCCCACTTATTGGTGAAAAGACCTTGGAATATGATAAACGTATAATGTCAGTAGCTGTGAGAACTGGACCCACAGAAGGAACTACAAGATTACCCTCATACGAATTGGTTGCTGGAGATGGTAATACAGTTACTACACATATCGAAGGTGGAGTTGAATTTCGTCTGGATCCACTTTGTTTGACTTTCTCAGGGGGGAATAGAAAAGAACGTAGCCGTTTGTCTAAACTTGTCAAAGATGACGAAGTAGTAGTGGATATGTTTTCATGTGTTGGTCAATTTGCACTTCATATTGCGAAAAGTGCTAAGGTAGAGGTCACAGCGATAGAGATCAACCCTGAAGCGTACCAGTTCTTACTTGAAAATATCAAATTGAATGAGATGGAGGATAGAGTGATTGCACTATTGGGGGATTGTCGTGAGGTTCATCCAAAAAGAACAGCCAGTAGGGTTGTTATGGGATATTTGCATAACACAATTGAGTATCTTCCATTTGCTCTAGAAACCATAGTAGAGGATGGAGGGTTTATCCATATGCACATGAATGTCCCTGAGTCTAAGCTGACTGATATCATAGCAAAGATAGAACAGGTATGTAGAAACTATGGATATTCTTCTATAACTAGTGTGCATCATGTCAAGAACTATTCACCTGGTATGGGACATTACGTGTTTGACATTGCTGCAATATCCGAAGCGTAATCGTTTTATCTATTCCAAAACCAGCGGTGTATGATACAAGTGAAGGTTACTACCTACACTTTTGGAACAAGAAACTGGAGATTGATCCTATGGGATTCAGAGGAATGTCACCTAAACAAATGGCACGAATGATGAAGAAAATGGGTATTGAACAGAAAGAGATTGACGGGGTGAAAGAGGTGATAATCCGCTTCGCCGATAAAGAATGGATCATCTCTAATGTTCAGCTCACTATGATTAAACAGGCAGGTAGTGAGTCGTACCAAGTAGTTGGAACCAAGAACGAACGAGGATTATCTGGAAGTGTTGAAAGTAAATCCGAAGAAACTCCAGAAGTTGAGGTTGAAAAGAAGATTGAGATACCAATGGAAGATGCAGCATTGGTTGCCAGCCAAACAGGTGTTGATATCCAAGTGGCAAAACAGGCTCTGGAAGAAACTGGGGGAGACCTAGCAGCTGCTATTCTCAAACTAAGACGTTAGTGGTATATTGTATTACGAATAATACGAACAATTTACTCTTCCTCTGCAGTAATCCAATCACGTACCATTTTCAAACGAACAAAATCTTCGCGTTCTCGTTCTTCAAGTGCGAGCTTTACAAAACGTGCAGTCGCATCAAGGCGAGGAATTACAACAGTTTCTAGAGCTGACACTCGTCGTTTTGTACGTTCAATTTCGAGAGCAAGGCGCTTTACAGTTGATTCGATTTCTGCTAGGCGAACAATTGCATTCAGTGCTTCCTTGAATTTCTCACTCATGACATCAAATTTGGCACTTGAGTCTGAGAGAGAGTATGGAAGGTCAGGAGTATGTTGTTCTACCGATAGGACTGGGACTCGAACCCCCATCATTGATCTTGTTGAGATACTCAGGTTCGCTTCAAGCCTACTGGCATATGCAAATTCTACAACTCTTGCAGGACCCATTATCATCTTTGCTTGGGTGAGAGCTGAGAAAGCTTCTGAAAGAGCGATATCAACTTTCTCTCTAGCCTCTTTGATTTCTGCTATGGCATTGAAGAATTCCATTATGAGAGAATCACGTTTCTCTCGGAGAAGATCGTGTCCTCTTTCGGCCAACCTCATTCTGTTCTTTAGAGCAAGCAGTTCCATGCGGGTGGTCTTTGTACCAGACAGAATCTTACTCATGATTGTCACTTCTATGGAGAGTAGAGTAGCGTGTGGTATATCATTGTGGTTCTAAACTCTTGCGTTCCGTATCAATAGAATGTGAAGACTAACGCACTAATGATAATTCCAATAAGACACATGATTAACCAGTCCCGAAGATACCTCTGTATCAATTTTGGACGTTCGTTGATTTGAGCTGTAATCACAAAGGTAGCAGTGGAGATATACAGGAATGCAAAGGGAAGAGAAACGGATGTGTTCGTTAGTGGAACATCTGTTATCAAGATGATTCCTGAAAGCGCGCCAAAAATGAGGAAAGAGAGAATCATCAGTGAGTTCATGATGTGCTTAATTCGTTCTACATCCATTCCAAGTAACTCCTATAATACTTCTTGATTGAAGCTTGTACTGAACTTTCAGCCAGTTCAATCTCTTCAAAAAGGTTGTGTCTGAATGGCGTAATTTACCACACATTTTATATCTAGAACTATTGTTTCAAAATTGTATTACAAGAAGTACTTGTGATACCACATCTTTAGAGGTCCACATAATGACAATTGCAATTCATGAGAGTGCATTGATTCGTCACTTCAATACCCGCAAAGAGGTTCTTCGCGCGTGGGAAGAGAGGATTGGTGCTAGATTCTCACCTTTTCGTGGCTTCAAGATGCCAGACAGTCGTCTGTATATAGAAGACAGTGACTTTTTGGATTCCATTGTTGACTTGATTATTACGAATGAACGTCATGTCTTCATTCGGGGACCAGTAGGCTCAGGCAAGAGCACATTGATGCTGTTGGCTTTAAGAGACCTACCTACACTGGCTGATCGTAAGGGTAACAAATTCATCACTGGCTATGTCGGCATGACCGGGCTCTATGAGAAACAAATGGCTTCAGCAATTGCTGATTCTCTTAGAGTAAAATATCGAAGGTCATGGGAGTCTAGTCAGATTATTGATGCAGTTGCAAAAGAAAGTCTTCGGAGATATCTCGAAGAACAGAGTCGTACTGCTTTGTTCATTGAAGATGTTGCAGACAATCAAGAAGCGGCATTCCACAAGTTAAGATTCCTTGCAGACCTGCCGACTGAGGAAATGATTGATGCATACTCAGGAGCTCTTGATGAGCCCATATTCACCCTAGTAATGTCTGGGACTTTGATATACTGGAATGCAATGCTTTCATTCTTACCGCAAATAGCACACCGTACCGAACCTCTTGATGTTCCCCCACTTAATGATGCGAAAGCGAGGGAATTCATAGGCCGTCGGATTGCTTATGCACAAGGACAAATTGATAGCTTTGATCCAGAAACCTTTGATGTTTACCCCTTTTCTGATGAAGCAGTGAAAGTCATCAATACGGCAACAAAAGGAAATCCACGTGATATACGAATGCTAGCGCGCGGATGTCAACAAGTGGCGGCTGAGAATTTTAGAAATTCTGGAAATCCAGACGTGACTAAGGACATTGCTGAGCTTGTTTCGAAAGCATATGCAACCTTACTCAAGGAGGTACAATGAAATGAGTCTACTTGGAAAGTATAGAAAAGAAGCGGAGAAAGAAGACGGAGAGGAAAAACAAACAAGAGTAACAGCTAGAGAAATTGAACCAGTGGAAAGACAGAGCGAACTCTTATCTTCTGTTCCAAATAAAGAGCGTAAGAGTCCAATCGTTTCTTTCTCTATTCCAACTGATCTCAGAGTTTGTCTACAAGCAATCAGGAAGTCAAAGGCAATCAACCTGAGTATGTGGGTAGAGAAACAACTCCGTGAGGCAGTTGCACAGGAATTTCCGCAGATAGCTGATGAATATCTTGAGTCCTAGGCAATTTATCAATTGTAATACTGGTATTAGAACTAGGAATTAGCAGATATGTGGTATAAGAATTAACGATGCATCTCTGCATACTCAACCACTCGGGCAATACAGAGTGTCGCTTGCGCTGGATCATCATAGCAGGGTATCTTATTCATCTCTAGAAGATCCTTCCCTGGTTTACCAACATCTCCAGCTAACCAAACTCCTACAACGGGCTTGTCAATTGAAGTGGAGCGGATGCCTTCCAAGGTTCCTGTAGCGTGTTCTGTCTGCGTCATCCCTGCGAACGTTGGGACTGCACATATGACAAGGAGTATGTCGACATTGGAGTCTTTCAACAAGAGTTCAGTAGCTATTCTATATTCTCTTCTACCACCGCTTGCCACAACATCAATTGGATTGTTGGTTGAAGCCATCGGGGGAAGATCTTGTCGAAGCTCGTCCTTTGTCCCCTCTTCAAGTTGAGCAATTTCAAGATTGAGCTCAGATGCGGCATCAGTCGCAAGAACTCCCGCGCCTCCTGTATTACTAATAATACCAATACGATTTCCCTTTGGTATTGGTTGATAATCAAAGAGTTTGCATATTTCAAAAAGGGTGTCTAGAGTTGGTGCAGTGACACAGCCAGCCTGACGTATCATTCCGTCAAATACTTTGGTAGAACCAGCTAATGATCCGGTATGGGAGTGAGTAGCGCGACCACCTGCTTCGCTTCTTCCACCTTTCAATATGACTACAGGTTTTTTTTTCGCTGCATTATACAAAGACTCGAAAAGTGCTCGCCCTTCATCAACACCTTCAACATACACTGCGATGACTGAAGATTTTGGGTCCTCTCTGAAATAGTTTAGAATCTCAACAAACCCCACATCTGCAGAATTGCCAATGCTGGCAAACTTACTCATTCCAATTCTCTTAGCCCTGGTGGTGTAAATAATCATGCCCCCAAGTGCTCCACTCTGTGAAACAAATGCAATATTGCCTTTTTCGGGCATCATTGTGAACGTCCCATTGAACAAACGACTGTTGGAAACTCCCACACAGTTTGGACCAAGTATACGAACTCCTGAATCTTCGGCTGCTTTCACAAGTAGGTTTTCTAACTCAGCTCCTTCAGGTCCAGCTTCACTGAACCCACCAGAAATTATTACTGCATTTGTAGCACCAGCTTTTCTGATTTCAGGTATTAGTGGAGCACAGTACTTGGCGGCAACTGCTACTATCACCAAATCTACAGGTTCTGGTAAATCGCTGAGACTCTTGTATGCTTGTATACCTAGTACACGGTCTCTGCTACGCGTCACTGGAAATACTTTGATTTTTGATGCTAACAGATTCATTAGTATAGAATTGCCAAGTTTTCTGTAATCTGTAGACGCGCCAACGAGAGCGACCCTTTTGGGATTGAAGAATGAATCCATGCTCTTGACCAGCTCGGTCTCAGAACCTTTCATGGGTCCACGCCAGAGGTGAGTGTGATTTATGTCTGTCGTCAGAACAGGTATTCACTGTACTACTGGTAATACAGCGGTTTTTCCTTAATTAGGCGTCTATATAGCTTCTTTAGCTTCCCATGATTTCTGCATTCAGTATCTAATGAGTCAATAATAACACGATCCGCCTCTGGACATTTTTTGTAAACATTCTCAATTGCTTTCGCCACGACTTTTACTATCTCATCGTTTTTCCGGGTGCAGAACAATTTTACAAGTGTAGCGGCAGATGATTCGTGGTAGAAGTTACCAATAGCTAGAATTGCTGTAGTTGCAATACGTGTGTTCTTCATCTGTGATGATTTCTCTAAAGCAAGAATTGATTCCACGTCGCGGACTGAAATATGGGCATTGATGTAGTCGAGTATTTCTTTGTAGCCAGTAGTAGATGAAACGTCTTCATATGCTGATGATGCTTCATCAAGCAGGGTGTTGAGTAGTGGTACTGCGTGCCTGCTTGCTAGTAAGCTTAGCTCGTTTACTTCATGATGAATAAGATGAGTGTGCAGTTTTCTATACACACTGTTTGAAGGATGAGATTGTGTGTCCTCCCCAGTATCTGAAAAAGATTGAACATCTACAATCTTTGTTTTATTGGCCAATGGTACTTGTATTACTGACAATACACTATCAAAGATATCTGAATCTACTATATTCCCTTTGACACCGAGAGCTGATAATGCAAGTCTGCCATACTCACAGTACCATAGTGGCTCGATATTGATTTGATTCTTGTTTCGTTCCAGTGATAAACTACGAATGTTCTCACTTCTGAGATGTTCTAGCAAATTCGTAGTTTCTTGAGAAACTGAAACGTTTTCAGATAAGTCGAAGAATAGCGTGTCACCAGCTGCTTGTATTTGATTAATTGCTAATTCCTCTAATCTAGAAACAAGAACACGAGAGGCATCTACTAGTGAAGATTCGCTGTCCAGTTCCTTGAGTAGCTTGATTGTGTCTGCTGTGACAGGTTCCAATCCATTACATGATAAAAGTTCGAATATCATTTCTCTGTACTTCAATTCTTCCAGATTTGTTTTGTCTTGGCCGACTATTATCGGCGAAGTGTACTTCTGATTTTGTGCTTTCATCAATAACTCAAGCGTTGTAGACCAACCATCTTCACTCTCAATATTAGCAACAATATCTACTAGGTCCCGGTATCGGCGTTCTCCAATTGCGTTTGTAATCAATAGTACCCGATCTTGTTCATCAGATTCTTTGATACGTTCCCTGACTGCTTTGAAAAGCCTATCACGACTATTTTCATCAACCAAGTAACATCACTACTGTTTCCCTTGTATGGTGCATATTTATTGTGAAGCTACGATTAAGGTTTCTTAGGATATTGAGCACTGTATTTATTGTAATACATGTATCATAGCATTTGGTTGAGCGCCAAATTAAACCTGAAAATAAGTTGAAAATGTCGTTCTAAGATTAGAACTATGTATCATTGTGACCATGTAAAATATGAGTGTGTCGTACAATGGCAAGTAGGCCGACGTCGACGGGGCACATCTCTCCGACGTTTCAGGTGCTCGTCATTGTCATCTCTATCTCCTCAAACAAACCTCCAGGATGACCTAATGGTTGCTTGAGTGCTGGAGAAGGACTGTGCTCAAATGCGTCGGGATGCTTTTCGGTGCGACACGCTCGAGCCGTTTTCTTTTTTTTTACTGATCAGTCAGATTTCTTCTTTGACATTTCAGATTTGAGAGCAAGTGATGATGAGAGCTCATCGAGTGCTGACATGATTGTCCGTTCAGTGGCTCTGACACTCTCCAATTCTTCTGCAGTCAACTCAGTCTTACCAGCGAGGATGTCACGGATTCTTCGATAATCACCTATCCTAGCGGCAACTTCCTCAAAGGGACGGAATATTGTTAGTTCAAAGAGACCTAGGTAGGCAAGGAGTAACATGGTGTAAAGGCAGCGGGATAGATTTCGGCGAGCCTGTTTTAGTGTTCTATTGAACGCTCCTCTAGAAACACCACGTGATCTAGTCCCACTTTTTGATCGGTATGCCGCTTTATCCTCGTATGTGATATGAGTCCCATAGCTGTCTTCCACTACTAGGTCAAGTAGCAGTGTTTCCATCTGGGCTTCGCTCAACACTGAGCCCTCTTGAAGTGTTTTTAGAATTGGTTCTTTCAGTACCTGCCGGGCACCGGATGTCAGTTGTTTCATGGTTTCTTTTTCGCTACCTTTCTTTGTGTTTCTGGATCCCAAGTTCATTCACCATCTTAGATTTCCACTATTATGCACGTCGGAGATGCACTTTCTATCGGCCATCTAAACCCTTTAAATCGAGGATATAGCATTATTAGGTCCTTTTCTTATTATGCATAGAAGGTCTAATGGGCGGATACAGTTTTGTATACAACTAGACAGTGTCGGAGGCTTATGTAGCTTTCAGTCAAGTATATTGATGCCTTTGTGTGAAATGAGTAGGATGATTATCTGTTTGAGAGAGTCCATTCTGACTCAGGCGTCATTATAACAAACCCAAGAATCAGATTCCCTCGGATCTCATCAAATTTGTAGACCCCAAAAACATGTCTTTCTGAATTATCAGTCCACTCGACTCGACCTCGCAGGAGAAAGTGCTGAAACACGACGCGACTCTGTTTTCTCACAGAAGCAAAGAGATTCTTGTATCGTCTACGTTGGGAAGGTCGTATACCCCATCTAGAAAAAATGAATCTGTTAGTGAGACTATTACTTGAGATTAAGACAGACTTTCTCCCTCTTCCTCTTGTACTGATTGCCTCCTTGAGTGCATTCCTAAGACATTCTGGTATTGAAGCCAATATTGAAGGGGTTGCTTCAGGTTCTCGGACCAATCGTCGGGTACGCACACTACGGCTTGTCAAGGTTGCTCACTCAATCCTTTTTCCTACAGCGACCTTAAGAGGACCTACAAAGAATCTTACATGATACTGGTATTTCTTGTAATACAATGTAGGATTTAGTCACGTCATTGAATTAATATCGAGAATGGTCACGGAAACATCAAGGTGTATTGGTCCGTGAAGAAAAGAGCTGAGATTCATGTGACAGGAATAGTCCAAGGAGTTGGATTTAGACCATTTGTCTACAACATTGCGGAGTCTCTCTCACTCACAGGTTTCGTTCTTAACTTAGGCGACGCAGGTGTAAAAATTGTTGTAGAAGGAGAAGAATCTGGTATCAGAAATTTGATCAGTCATATTGAGAATAACCCTCCGTCAATTTCACGGATTGATTCGTTGACAGCTGATTGGGACAAATATACAGATTCATTCACAACGTTTGAAATACAGAAATCTTCAGTGACTCGAACAGAGGGATCTGTTCCTGTATTGCCGCCAGATATCACGATATGTAATGATTGCATCGAAGATTTAACGAATCCAGAATCTAGGTGGTATCGTTATCCATTTACATCATGTGCAGCTTGTGGACCTAGATTCTCGACCATAACGGATCTTCCCTATGACCGTCCAAACACAACTATGGTGGATTTTCCATTATGTGATACTTGTAATACAGGTTATACTAATCCTGTTGATCGACGTTATCATGCTCAAACTACAGCTTGTGAGGTGTGCGGACCTGTCTATAGGTTGGTTGATACTAAGGGGAATCAAATTGAGTCTGAAAATCCCGTTCAACGTGTTGCGCAAATACTTGAGAATAATCGAGTTGTTGCATTACAAGGTATAGCAGGGACTCACATCGCAACGAAGACATCTGATTCTAGAGCAATTGAAATTCTTCGACAAAGGAAGAAGAGATCTCAGCGACCTTTTGCTATAATGGTAAGAGACCTCTCCGTTTTGAAGCAAGTTGTATATCTCACCGCTCTAGAAGAGAAGCTCCTTACATCTTGGCGAAGACCTATAGTGCTATTGCAAAAGAAAATAGAATCTGGACTAATGTCAAACAAAGTACAAGATGCTATAGCACCCGGTCTCGATACTATCGGGGTCATGCTGCCTTATGCACCAGTTCATCATCTTCTCTTTCAATATACAAGTGAACCAGCTCTGGTGTTGACTAGTGCAAATCCTACAGGTGTGCCGATGTATATTGAACCTGATGTTGTTGTTTCTGAACTAAAAGACATAGTTGATTATTCTCTGGTTCATAATCGTAGAGTCTATCAGAGAGCCGATGATTCTGTAGTCAAGTTTCTGGACAAGGATAGACCAGTGTTCATTCGACGTGCAAGGGGATATGTTCCTGATCCCCTTCAATTCACAGATTCTTGGAAGTCCATCAAGGCGGTTGGCGTTGGACCTGAGGAAAAGGTAACAGCAGCCGTATTGAAATCAGGAAGAATATATCCAACGCAACACATCGGAGATATCAACCGCGTTGAGAGTTTAGACTTCTTGTCAGAAGCCGTAGACCACATCTTCCATCTTCTCGATATCCCCAGGCTTGATGGAGTCGCGTGTGATCTCCACCCAGAGTTTTTGACAACAGAGTTTGCAGAACAAATTAGTAAGCAGCAGGACATTCCACTCTTTCGTGTTCAGCACCATCATGCACATCTTGCTTCGGTGATTGTGGACCATATGTTGCCTCATGATACAAGTATTGTTTGTATTACAGCTGATGGGTATGGGTTTGGTCAGGATGATAATGCGTGGGGAGGAGAGATACTACTTGGTGGTCTTATGGATTTCAAGAAAGTCGGTGGTCTCAAGAGTGTGGATTATCCTGGTGGGGACCTCTCAGCTGTCTATGCTGCAAGATCTGTGGTTGGAGTCTTGAATAACACACTGAAAAAGGACGACCTTCTTCGGATAGTCAGTTCTGCACCTATTGGACCTGATACCAATTTGACCTCAGACACATTAGATATCCTGATTGATTCGCTTGGTCGTCGAATTAATACAATGAGTAGCTCAAGCGCTGGAAGGTTTCTTGATGCTGTGGCGATGGTGCTTGGTGTTTGTTCTGAGAATTCCTATGATGGAGAGTGTCCAATGAAGCTTGAGGCATTCGCGAAGACTACTGATCTACGGATTACTCCGTTATTCAAGAAGTCCAGAAATGGGTTGATACTAGATACATCAAATGGTTTGATGAAAGTTCTCGAATTGAAAGAAGAAAATGTTAGCAAGCATGAGATAGCATATGCTGCACAGTGGTACTTGGGAGAATCATTAGCACACATTGCTTGTAGGGTAGCTAAAGACAATCAGATACAACATGTTGGTTTCTCTGGAGGAGTTGCACTCAATAGAATCACTACAAAAGCAGTGATTGATTATGTGAGTAAGGAGAAGCTTGTACCACTCATTCATGTCAATGTTCCACCAGGTGACGGTGGAATCTCAATTGGACAAGTAGCTATTGCTGGTGCGAAATTAGCAGATTCATAATTGTAATACTAGTATTAGATGACTATTTCTTACAGGCTGTTGCCATTTCAAATCCCAATTTGGTAGCACCAATATTGATTTTTTCAAATTTCTTAGGAAAGGTAGCGCTGACAACTTCAATTGCAGCTTTTTCCGTGATTGGTACTAAGCCAGTACCAATGATAGCTCCTAACATGACCATATTGAGTGATCGAGAGCTTCCTGCTTTCAGTGCAAGTTCTAGAGCGTCAAATTCGATTATCTTGTCAGTGTACTTGTTCATGGTTTTGATTATCTCTTCATGGTCAGGATATTCAGCTTGTCCCATTGAAACTGCAACAGGATATTGAACATGTGAACTCATCAAAACACAACCACCTTGTTTCACTAGTTGAATCTCTCTAAGAGTTTCAACTGGTTCAAAACCAACAAGAAGATGAGCAGAGCCTGGGTCAATGATTGGACCCTTGGCATTCTCACCCACACGTACAGTGCAGACAACATGACCTCCTCGTTGAGCCATTCCATGAATCTCTCCTACACGAACATTGAAACCGCATTGGAGAGCTGCCTTTGCTAAGATTTCTGCAAGAGTTAGAACCCCCTGTCCACCTACTCCTGTGATTGCAATGTTTATTGTATTACTATTATTGCTCTCCATTTTATGCATCCTCCTGTTTTATTGCACCTTGTGGACAAACGGAAACACAGGTTCCACAGAGGTTGCATAGGGTTTCGTCTATCACTGCCTGTTCTGTTTCTGGGTCCAAGTACATAGCAGGACAGGAAAGACGATTGAGACATCGTTTGCATGCATTGCATATCTCTAAGTCAACGTAGTATTTGGGTGGGAATTCACCAGCACGTCGACGATCAGCAGCAGTAAGAAGTGCACACGGTTCTATCGATACTAATACTGCAGGACTATGATTCTTTCTGGCCCACTTGACCATCTCACGAACCTCAGCAACCAGACCTGCTATTGATTCGAACGGTTCAACAGTCTTCACATATTTAACGCCTAGACCCTTGCATGCTTCTGCTATATCCAGAGGTGGAACCTCTTTTTGCATACCAGTCACTCCAGTACCAGGATGAGGTTGGTGACCAGTCATTGCCGTGGTTCGGTTATCAAGTACCACTACACAAATCCGATGTTGGTTGTAGACTGCGTTTACAATACCTGGAAGACCAGAAGCGAAGAACGTGCTATCACCAATTGTGGCAACAACATCTTGGTCTGTGACTTCAGCAAGACCACATGCAGTGGTTATTGAAGATCCCATATCGAACAGTATGTCTGCAGTTTCCAATGGTGGAGCAATACTCAGCGTGTAACAGCCAATATCAGATGGGTAGATTGCCTTCCCTCTTGTTGCAGCTTTGATTGCATAGTAGGTAGCTCTGTGTGGACATCCAGCGCATAGAAGTGGAGGTCTTGGAGGTAGGTCAGGTATTTCTTGGACTTTCTTGTCGATTTCTTCCCAGTTAATAGGTGTATTACATGTAGTAACTTCCTTTAGTGCGTCCATCACAATCCTTGGACTGTACTCGTAGGTACGCGAAAAAATTCCTTGTTCCTTACCGAGAATTTCCACAGTGACTTTATTGAGATGAGCCAGTCGTCGTGCATGTGTTTCAAGGAATGGTTCTAGTTCTTCAACAATCAGTACTTGTTTATGACGACGTAGAAAATCTGTGATCATCTTCTCTGGAACTGGGTGGGTGATTCCAAGCTTCAGGATTTCTGCCTTGATTTTCATGTATGATAATGCTTCAACAACATAATTGTATGAAACACCACAGGTGATGATTCCAAGATCACCTTTACCCTCAGTAAAGTTCAGGGGGCTTTTCTCTGATAATTTACGTGCGATATCTATCTGTCCGAGAAGCCATGGATGTCGCTTGCGTGCAACGGATGGAACTGGGACAAACCGAAATGGTTCCTTTTCAAACTCGACCTTATCTGGACGTGAGAGAATCTTCCCAAATTTCACGGGAGCTCGTGAATGATTTACTCTTGTCGTGGTACGGAAAAGCACTGGAAGTTCAAGTTTTTCTGAGAATTTGTAAGCCTCGAGTAGCATAGATTTTGCTTCTATGGGATCTGCAGGTTCCATCATTGGCATGTTTCCCATTAATGCATAGTACCTGCTATCGTTCTCGTTCTGTGAGCTCCACATACTCGGGTCATCAGCCACAACAATTACCATTCCTCCACGAACACCAACATATGCCAATGAGAAGAATGGGTCAGCAGCAACGTTGAGACCTGGACCTTTGCAGACCATCATGGATCTCACACCTGCGACCGCAGCAGCACCAGCTACTTCCATGGCAACCTTCTCGTTTGTACTGAATTCAAAGTAGAAGTTGGGAATGTGTGGAGCCATGAATGTTAGGTTGTTTCCAATCTCACTACTTGGTGTGCCAGGATAGAGTGCAACTAATCTAACACCTGCCTCTAGTACACCTCGAGCAATTGCTTCATTGGCAAGAAGAAGAATCTCCTTCCCTGGTTTATCCTCAAGAAGTTCCTTGGGCTTCGCCAATCACTGATCCTCCGTGTATGGATGCTTCGGTTTGAATTGAGTGTGCTGTATCAGTCTTGCGGTATTGGACAAAGCTTTTCATACTTGGAACACGTGTTCTAGTTGATATTGTGCTAACCCCATCTTGGTAGTCCCTGGTAATGTATCTACATAACACCCCTTGGCTTCCACTCGAGAGATCCTATGGAATGGTCTTTTGGCGGGTATTATTATATGTTATAAAAATGGAGATAGATAATGGCTATTAAAACGCTTATATATACTTTTTGATATTTGACCGATTAGATATTTATTAATAATCTCTAGTGGAAACAAGGGGGTTCGAATGTTTTCAGAACACGTGTTCTAGGGCTAGATCAAAGCCAGAACCCTACTGTATTACAAGTAATACTATTCAGAACACGTGTTCGAAGATTCAATTACCATACCAGTTCCTGAACAACTTCGTAGATCTTTAGCTTGAGAATATCATCATACATCTTGAATAACGCATCAAAAATCACACGATGTTCTAAAGGAACCAGGATAGCTGAGTCTGCTACAGCCTCAGCACCAGGACACTCGTCCAAGAGACCTGGTTTTCGTTTCTGTTTGACTCCAGATTTTGTTTTCCAAGTGTAATAATAGCCATAGAGCTCCTTTGTGAATGCAACACGTCTGGCATTTGTTCGTCTTGCATGCTGGCAATCATATAGATACAAATACGAAGTCAACTGAAACAACCACTTGAAGAACACGTGTTCCGATTTTGAGTGCTAGTAATACAACACCTAGCCGACAAGGAAAGGTTAAAGCGGGGTATTTTCGCCCACGGCTTCAGGACCACATCCAACTTGAGCTGAAAAATGGAGGACAATCATTGAACAGGATTGGACTTAGGAAGGAAAAGAAAGCATTTGAAACTCGAGTTCCGTTAGTGCCCGATCATGTTAGAGTACTTCGCGATAAACATGGCATTGACTTTGTACTAGAACCGAGCAATCAACGTGCGTTCTCAGAAGATGAATATAGTATTGATAGGGCTGATATCATACCTCTGAAAGGAAGTGGTGTGCCTATTATCATGGGAATAAAGGAGATGCCCATTGATACTTTCGAGAAAGATATTGTATACATATTCTTCAGCCATACAATCAAAGGCCAAAACAAGAATATGCCCATGCTAAAACAAATCTTAGATGTTGGAGCCACACTAATAGACTACGAACGTGTAGTCGATGACAAAGGTCGAAGGCTGATCTACTTTGGCAATTGGGCTGGTATGGCAGGAATCTCAGATACTCTTCGAGTTCTTGGTGACCGTCTAGAATCAAGAGGGATTAAACCTAATCCATTCGCCGAGATGAAAACCACTCTGGAAATACGAGAACTTGACGAACTAAAGGAGGAGTTTGAGCTTCTTGGAGAGAGAATCAAAGAACAAGGACTTCCCAAAGAACTAACACCCTTTGTGGTTGGGTTCGCAGGTTATGGGAATGTTTCTAGAGGTGCCCAAGAGATCTTTGATATTCTCCCACACAAGACAGTCAATCCAGAGGAACTACCTGAATTAACACCCGAATCTAACCTACTCTACAAGTGTGTTTTCAAGGAAGAGCACATGGTTGAACCCAAAGACCCCTCCGCAGAGTTCAATCTCCAAGACTACTACAAGAATGGAAAAACAAAGTACAGTGGAGTATTCCACAAACATGTTCCTTACATCACAGTATTGATGAACTGTATTTATTGGACCAACAAGTCCCCCCGGTTAGTGACTCTTGATTTCATACGTACTCATTGGAAAGAGGATAATCGGAAGCTCCAGGTGGTAGGAGACATCTCCTGTGATATTGGAGGCGCAATAGAATTCACTGTCAAATGCACAAGTGCAGATAGACCTGCATATACCTACATTATTGATGAGAATCGAGCACAATTGGGTGTAGAAGGTGAGGGACCAGTCGTTATGGCTGTTGACAATCTCCCTTGCGAGCTCCCACGTGAATCATCTACATCATTTAGTGAAACACTTCTTGATTTCATCCCAGCTCTTGCTGGTGCAGACTTTACTGTACCTTTCTCAGATCTTGAATTACCTCGGGAGTTCAAAGATGCTGTGATTGTTTACCGAGGAAAGCTCACAGAGAAATTCCAATATCTAGAACAATACCTTCCATAGGAGGATAACTAAGAATGAAGAAAGTACTGTGCTTGGGTGCAGGGCTTGTTGCTCGCCCATACATACAATATCTGTCCGACAATGGCTTCCATGTCATTGTCGCAAGTCGCACAATAAGCAAAGCTGAACGTCTAATTGAGGGTTGCGACAACACCGAAGCTGTAGCCTTCAATATAGTAAAAGATGATGAGCTCCTAGAAAAGCTAACCCAGAAAGTTGACCTTGTCTGTTCTTTACTACCTTACATATTTCATGTGAAAGCTGCTAAAGTTGCTATAAGACACAAGACGCACTTCTGCACTACTTCATACATCTCAGATGAAATGAAAGCTCTCGAAGATGATGCGAATAAAGCCGGAATTCTACTCCTTAATGAATGTGGAGTTGACCCAGGCATTGATCATATGAGCGCCATGAAAATCATTGATGACGTTCACAACAACAATGGAAAGATTGTAAGCTTCACCTCTTTCACAGGAGGCCTTCCAGCTCCTGATGCGAATAACAATCCATATGGCTACAAACTGTCCTGGAGCCCACGGGGAGTACTCCTAGCTGGTCGAAACGATGCACAGTTCCGCCGTGATGGAAAAGAGGTCAAAATCCCTGGTTCTGAGCTCTTTGAGAGCTGTGAACCCATGGAAGTTCCTGGTATGGGCACCTTTGAAGGATATCCGAACCGTGATAGCCTCTCCTACATCGATATCTATAATATTCAAGAAACAAAGACTATGCTCCGTGGGACATTCAGGAATATGGGATGGTGTAGGACATTAGACAAGATTGCAGATTTGGGTCTTTTAGACATAGAAGAACGGTCTCTTGAGGGAATAACATATGCCGACCTCATACGAGAACTAACATCAACCAGCGATTCAGATGTAAAGTCTGCGGTGGCTAAAGCTTGTAAGATTGAACCCGATGACTCGATTATGACACGCCTAGAATGGTTAGGCTTGTTTGAAGAAAAACAGATTCCTTCAGGTACCAACACAATCCTAGATGCACTCTGCAATCTCTTTGAAGAGAAGCTACAATATGCACCTGGTGAACGTGACATGATTATCATGCACCACGAATTCATAGCAGAATACCCAGACAAGAAACAGAAAATCACATCCACACTCATCGACTATGGTATTCCAAATGGGGACAGTTCAATGTCAAGGACAGTGGCTCTTCCAGTTGCAATAGCTAGTAAGATGATCCTAGATGGGAAAATTACATTGACTGGTGTTCACAGACCCATAATCCCAGAAATCTATGAACCAATCCTCCAAGAATTAGAAATACTCGATATTAAGATGGACGAGAAGACATTTGATCTATAATGATCAAGATGATAGGGTTTGAACATGGGTTATGCAATGACCTGAATTCAATCCCTGACTCGCATCTGTATGGCAGCCAGAAGTTCCTCTGCTCTATCAGTTTCTTTCTGGACCTCAGCAATCTCAGTTCTAAGTCGATACGTGTAACCAGAACGATTTCCATACCGTTCTAGATGGCCTTTGCCATTGTTCCACATTCTTGCTAGATAGGTAGAGGCAGTACTCTTTGGAAGACCTTCACTAAAGGAGTCTTGGTAGATTTCAGTGACATCAAGCGAGGAGAACTTACCATGCTTGAAGGATGCATAGATTATCACCTGCATCTTGTCATAATTGCTCATAGACTCAAATCGGGTGTCCTCAAGTCCGACCTCTGAAATCTCTTCACTGACTGGCTCAAAGACGAACCCTGTACTTGTTTCCAAAAAGACCTTGAACTTGACGAACATCTCCTCTATACTACCGCCCTTTACCTGAAAGCTGGATTCCTCTCCCATTGTTTCATCAGACACGATAATTTTGAAATCAAAAGGCGACTCAGTCAAAGCCAGGATCTTTCTGAACCTGTTAAGTGCTTCATCTGGTTTGACGTATTTGCATTGGAATATCTCACGAAGACCTGGTGCTGAACTGTAAGTGAACTCATAGACATAGTTAGTCCTGTCTTCGCTAGCCAAACCGATTGTCTCCTATACCTGTAACTATTCACAATCGAATAGAATGAAATTCCAAATAAGTGTGAGTATGTGAATTATCTATACTGAGATAAGAGCTACATAGTGTGTCTGTACACATATAGAACTCGTCCGCCTTGTTTTTGCTGTGCTGACGTCCTGTCAGGTCTTTTTGACGGTAAAAGAGCAATATGAGCCCTTATTTCTTCGAAAAAACGGTATTCTCCAGTCGTTTCTTCATTCACTAATCTATGATTCTTGTGAATGAGCGTGTAACCATTTCATATGTCTTCTTACTCATTTCCACAGGAAACGAAGGGGTGTGTCTATTCACAGGTATCATAGCACATATCATGCCTCTGTTCTACCATTAAGACGATAAGAAGTCTGTTTCTCCCAGAGTGTTCACAATAAAGGCGCCATTCACACATATAACGTGTGAACTGATGTAAATATGAACAAGCTGTGAAAGAAGTTCTCGACTACTCCTTTGGAATCAGGTAATCATTTGGGAGCTCGCCCAAAACAAGCTGCAAGTACTGATTGTTCTTTTTATGGTCCGTAACCAACTCGAGTCTCCCCAGTGCCTCAAAGGATGTTCCTTTTGAAATTTGTTCAGTGAAACGACCTCGATAACTGACAAGCTTCCTGAGATTAGGTGAATCATCACATTCTATCAGATACTCGCAAGGAGTGAACATAGATTCACTGTCGTCCACTACCCTACCTGATACTAGTTGTTGACCTTTCATCTGGTATGAAACATCACCATAGACATACTCAAGATCACCCGGAGTCTTAACTAGTCTCACAAAGAAGTGATACCTCTCAAACAATCCCTGCAATACCTTTGTTTGTTCAATCTCCTGAAAAATAAGTTTCAGATTCTCGTGTGCTCCCCACCTGAAAGAAACATGTTCGTCAAGCAAAGTTCCTGTATAACGTTCCACGTCTTCAATTGATGTAATGTTCTTAGATAGATTGGAGTAGAACTTTCGACATGCACTTGACCCATAAACTACCAAGTCAATATCTGAGTCTTCTCTAGCAATCCCTACAAGCTGCGATCCTGTGATACCAATATCTATCCACTCAATACTAGTTGATTTCACAAGCTTTTCAGCTAAGTTCACTGAAGCCTGTTCCAAATCTGAAATCTTGTCAACAGAGTTACGAAATTTTGTCAGACAATCAACAGGATCAAGTATAGATTCGATTCTATCACTGTGAACCGATTGCACCACTCTTCCATGAGGGTCACTGAACCAGAGGTATGACGGATAATTGTTTCGAAGATATGTCTCTCTCTCGTTGAGTGCATACACCTTTCTGTATCCAATATCTGAGTCAGAAGTTGTACCTGTAGTTGGAACGTATCGAAGATATGCAATAACACGGTTTCTAGGGTGAATCACACCCTTGATTTCAAAGACGAGACCGTCTACGGTAATTACGAAATACCCTTCTACAAGATTTTCAGTCACTACAATCACCCCGGCCAATGTATAGCATTGTATTAAAGTCGCTTATCTCATGAAGACTAATCATGACTGCTGAATTCGACATAAAGCACGATTTTGGTGTTTATGACCATACTCCTGACTTTGCATACTTTGACTCTGCAAGCACCACACTTGTGCCACGGCAGGCTGTATCTACGACAAATAATTTTCTTGCTACTGTGGTGTCCTCAGCACGTCGCGGAGCCCATCGTCTTGCTGTAAGAGGCGGGGCGATTGTTGAAAATACTAGAAAATCATTAGCCACGTTCCTAGAAACCGACAAATCTCAGATATCATTCCAGAAATCCATTCCTTCTGCTGTTGCATCATTTGTGTATGGATTTGACTGGAAGACTGCTAGTAAAAATAAGATTGTGATTGCACAGAGTGAAGAGAACTCTATCCTTGTTTCACTGCTTCAATCAGCCAAGGTATTGAGTCTAGATGTAGAAGTTGCCCCAATTGATGGTAAAGGTAACTTACTGATTACTGAATTGGAAAAAATGGTGGACGATAACACAGGCCTAGTAGCAGTCAGTCATGTATCACCAGGTCCAGGAATACGCAACCCGATACATACGGTTGCTGAAATCGCTCACAAGTCCAATGCACTACTGCTAACCGACGCCACGCGTTCAGCTGGACTCACCAATGAAACACTAACAGCACTCGGTTCCGATATACTTGTCTTTTCCGCTAACATAGGCCTGATGGGTCCACCTGGGTTAGCAATCCAATGGATCGATAAATCAATTGGAGAAACTCACAAACCTGGCATTTTAGGAGGATCATCAGTCACAAATGTCAAAGACGGATTGTTCGAAGTTGCCCTCCAACCCGACAAGTTCGAATCAGGTTATCTGAATGTACCTGCTATTGCAGGACTGGACACGTCACTCGAATACCTTACAAAACTTCACTCACAAGGACTCATTAAACACATTAACAAGCTTTCGAAATACTTGCTTCAAAGACTCGCGGAGATTGATAGTCTCATCATATATGGTGCGCCCAATGAGAATAGTACTATATTCGGATTCAATCTCAACCCCGAAGACGGAATAAACTGCCATGATATAGCACTGTTTCTTGATGAATCAAACATAGCAGTTCGAAGTGGTGTTCTCTGTGCGCATTCTCTTATTCAATCAATATCAGATGACGGGATAATCCAAGCATCAATCCACGCCTATAATTCACTAGAAGACATTGATCGTCTTGCAGACACAATTGCAGTTATTGCCGCAGAGTTACTATAGCGTAAATGAAGGTGGATAGAACACAAAGTACTGAACAATAATCGCTAGAAGAATCCCACTCAGAATCAATCCCTTCCCCCTCTTGTCATTAACTCCAGTAAACCACAATATCGCACCCACTAGGACAACCACGAAAGCCGAAATATTCCCGATGAAAATCAAGAAGTCCCAAATCTCCATGAAGTATCCCGCTATCAGGTTCGCAAAGTCAGTAAGCGGACTAAGAATTGAAAACAGCCACATTGGTTTCACACAATATTTTGATACCCAGTGCGATTTAAGGACCTAAAGAACGGTGACTGATTTGGCTAGATTACGCGGCTTGTCTGGGTCATAGTCTTTTCTCAGAGCCATATAATAACTGAACAACTGCAACGGTACAACATAAGGCATGATTGAAAACTCTGGCTCAGTCGTTTCCGGAATCATCAGCACATGATCAGACAATCCTGCTATCTCATCGTCATCCTTTTGGATTACAGAAATGATGGTAGCACCTCTTGCTTTCATTTCCATAATATTACCAACAATCCGATTTCTAGTATCATCAGCAGGAGCTACGAATATGACAGGATAATCATCCTGAACAAGTGCAATAGGTCCATGTTTTGACTCGCCAGCAGAGTACGCTTCTGCATGATTGTATGCTATTTCCTTGAGTTTGAGTGCTCCTTCTTCAGCAGTAGCCATTGAAATACCTCTTCCCAAGAAAAGCAGACTTGGTTTCTCATACAGGACTGAAGCAAGTCTTCGCGCCCTTTCTTCGTTTCGTGAAATAACCTCTGAAACGAGTTCAGGTAATTTCTCCAAGGCCTTACGCTTCTGTCGGATTTCTGCAGATTCTTTGAATCCTGTCATTTCTCCCAAAGCTAAAGCAATCAGAGCTAAGGATGTAAGTTGAACCATGAATGTCTTAGTCGCAGCGACACCTATCTCTGGTCCTGCCTGTGTTAGGATTGTATGATCTGCAAGCCGAGTAATCGAGCTCCCAACAACATTTGTAATTGCAACCAATTTTGTACCATGCTGTTTTGCATACTTAACCGCAGTAATCGTATCAGTAGTTTCTCCTGACTGTGTAATAGCAATAATACAATCCTTATCAGATAGTGCTCCATAAACTGTGTCTTGAAAGTCACTTGCTAGTTCAAATGATGGCAGTATCCCTGCAAGTGATGCAAACATATGTCGTCCTGCTTTTGCAGCATGTCCTGAGGTTCCCATTGCTAACATGTACACATTCTCAGACTCTTTGATTATCTTGGCTGCTTTCTCAAGACTCTCAGATGGTAGTCTAAGTGTATCTCTAATAGCATTAGGCTGTTCATGAATCTCTTTCAACATAAAATGAGGATATCCACTTTTCTGAGCCTGATCCGCAGTCCAACTAATCTTGATGGTGTCCCGGTCAACAGTTTGTCCATCAGACAATTTCTCGATATGAACACCCTCAGTTGTCAGACTTGCTATCTCTCCATCAAGTAGGAGAATCATGTCATCTGTCATTGGTAGGAATGCAGGAATATCTGAAGAAACGTATGAGGCTCCAGTTTTTCTTCCTATGACTAATGGATTTCCATCACGTGTACACACAATCTTGTCACTGTCATCAGCTGACACGGCTACAATGGCGTAAGTCCCCTCAATACGTTTAGTAACCTCCTTAATCGCTCCAGCCAGATCAAAACCTTCCTTCATAAAGTCCTCAATCATATGAGGTATAATCTCTGTATCTGTTTCAGAATTGAACTTGTGACCTTTTTCCTTGAGCTCCTTCCTGAGCCCCATGAAATTGTCAATAACTCCATTGTGAACGACCGCGATTTTGTTCTCACAGTCAAAGTGTGGGTGTGAGTTTAGCATGGATGGCGCGCCGTGAGTAGCCCAGCGAGTATGACCAATTCCAATTAACCCTGGCATCTCATCAAGATTGAGGCGCTTGTGAACCTCCTCAATCTTACCTTTGTCCTTCTTGGTGTGTAGCATATTTTCAGCAATAGTAGTCACTCCTACCGAATCGTAACCACGATATTCAAGACGTTTTAGTGCTTGATGCAGGAACGGAGCAACAACACCGCGCTTCTGTATTACAGCAATTATTCCACACATCTCTGAGATACCTCATGAGCTGTAGAAGTCCTTTGTAGAATTGTGCAAAAAGGGTTTGTATCAGGTCACAAACGTACGATATATCTATGAACTGCTTGCAGTAGTGAAAATTAGCCAGTCAACTCGATCTCGATGTATACAGAATCAGGAATCCGTACACGCATTATCTGACGAATAGCCCTCTCATCTGCATCGATATCAATCAAACGTTTATGGACCCTCATTTCCCATTTATCCCAAGACTCAGATCCTTGGCCACAAGGAGTCTTTCTAGTAGGAACAACCATTCTACGAGTCGGTAAAGGAATAGGCCCAGCCATTCGGACACCTGTCTTGCGAGTAATCCTCTTGATTTGATTACACACACCATCTAGGTGTTCTGTACTTGTGCTAGATAATCTGATTCTTGCTCTTTGAGTCATTTAAGAATCCCTCAATGTTCGCGAGGTGTCCAAGGCTTCCAAATCTGAACTGGATAAAAAGCTTGTCTTGTGTGTGACATATTCATATTCCTGAAAAAGCAACGTCCATAAGCACGACCAACAATTTGGTTGTACGTGATACAATTGAAACACCTCACAATTGTGAAACTAGGCGGGTCAGTGATAACACACAAAGACTCGACTCCTCCTAAAGTCAATGAGGCAAACTTGTCCCGAATTGCCAACGAACTAAAAGTACATACTAGAGGTGAACTAATCATTATTCTTGGCGGCGGAGCTCACGGTCACCAAGCCGCCCATTCACATGGCTTTGCTGATCCTACAAGTCCCAAAGAGCTTCTTGTAAAAGGAATTCCACCAATACGGCATAATATGTCCGCACTTGCATCCTCTGTTGAAACAAGTCTAAGCGAAGAAGGAATCCCTGCAATCGTCATTCCTCCCTTTGTGTCTGTAACACTAAGAAATGGTTTGATACATGATTATCCAACCAACATAATTAGAAAGTCATTGGACAATGGGCTTGTTGTAATAACCCATGGAGATGTTTGTTTTGATGAAGAAAACATTGTGTCTATTCTCAGTGGGGATACAATTGCAGTTTACCTTGCAAAAGAGCTAGATGCAAAAACCATACTCATTGGAACCGATGTTGACGGAGTCTTAGACGATAATCCAAAAACAAACCCATCAGCCAAACACATACCTGTAATAAATCAAGAAAACAAGGACACCATTCTATCCAAAACAGGACCTTCGACCAATACCGATGTAACAGGCGGCATGTCGAAAAAAGTGACCGAGCTTCTCGAAATTTCTAGACAGAACAGAGAGATTATCATCTTCAACCTCACAGTTCCCGATCGTCTTAAGTTTCTATTACAAAATAAAACAACCATCTGCACAAGAATTCAGTCATAACTCAGGTAACTAAGGCTGACACATTATCATCCATTGTCTTGACAATCAAGTTGCTTGGTGTTGTAACGCTCTCTTCAAGATACTCTGATGCGGTTAAAACACAAACAACTTTTGTTGATTTACAGGTTCTACAAGCCACATCGCTATGCAGGTGGAGAAGTGTGTTCAACTGCTGTTGATTTGGAAATATAACATAAGAAGTATCACCAACACAAAGGTCGTAATAACCATGATTCCTTGAAACATTAGAGTGGTGCTTCTTCAGTTCTTCTTCTATAGTGTCTACAGCCTTTTCTTTCAGACTTTTAAGAACCGACGAATTAACCAACCAGAGCCCCTCTGTAAGCTCGATGAATTGTGATTCATCATTGACGCGTAAAGCAATTAGAACTTCATCAGCCAACAACTCTGTCAGAGCCCTTTTTCCCTCCTCCACATTTAGCGGGGCTGATCTTCCCTTCAACGACTGTAGAGCTGTAGTTTCAATGAATTCTAACAATTCTTCCCATTTAACTTGGCCGCTAGATATATCCACTAAATCTTGAATCAAACCGAACCATAATCGAATCTGAATCGCTCGATTTGTTGCAGATCCTACACCATGCATTGCACCAATCAAATCAACCTGCTCATCCGAATTTTCTGTCAACTGGGCTTGAACCGAGGACTCTTCGGACGCATCAGCTTCACGAGCCAAACCTTCTATTATTGAATCTAGAGACCTAGGAAATGCTGAAACGACACTGACATCATTGAACTCCTCTGATGAGTCCATTAATTCTCTCAATTTCGCCGCAGCAACACTACCCCTAACAACAACAAAGAGTTCATTTACACCATTTTGGAGTTTACTCATTTGCTTTCGTATCTTATCTAACGTTAATCCCATCGATGATGCTCTCAAATGTTCAGGAATGACTACCACTGCTCTGTCTTCTAATACAATATCTGGCCAGTCAGGATTCTCAGAAGTGGTAGAAGGATTATATTCCAGTCCAAGTCTTCCAGAAATATACTCAACAATTACTTGTCTGACAGCATTCAAAGCTTTCCCAGGAAGAGTGAATACAAATCCCCCATCAACAAGTGCTAATGCTTCTCTTTCTACAGTACCTAATGATACAAGATTTCGAATGACCTCTGAAATATCATCATCTTCAACCTTGGACTCCAGTACTGCTAAAAGATTCCGAATCTCTCCTTCCGTTGCCCATCTCTCTGCTGCTAAAAATGCGACGACATGACTCCCAAGTCTATCAAGTCTATTGAAAACAAGTGTTTGTGCTTCAGGAATTTCCGCTTGTTCAGACATTACTGAATCACTGACGAGGTCTCTCTTTTCTAACACAGGCTTTTCTTTTGTGCAAGTGGCTTCATTTTCAACAGGCATTGTCGTTTCTTTTTGAACAAAAGACTCTGGAAACCGCTGTGTAGCAATTTCAAAGGTTTCAGTGTTAGGTATACTCATCAAGGCTCTACCACGTTTCAATGTCCGAAGATACTGTTCTTGATTTTCACTCAAGGAAAGAAATCTACCACCAACTTGACTATCATATGGTAGTCGAAATGCTATCTTAGTTGAAGTATTCGCTAGAATATTCGAAGAGATATTGGGCCTAGTTGATATCACAACAACACCTTGTCCAGTAGCTCGTTGCAACATCACCATGGATTCCCCAGTGGTCACATCTGCAGCAGAGTGTCTTGTATAACTCTCTGGCACAAGATTACTTGCTTCCTCTAATACCACAATATGACGCAAATCTTCTGTGATACCACGTTTCATTGCACTATCAAAGATTCGTTTCGCAATAAGATTGTAAAGTAGCCGAGCGGAGTCCATTCCTCCTACCCGTGCAACATTTGAAAGATCAAGGATAACACGCCTTTTTAACAAATCCGAGAATCGAACTGTTTCGGGTTCGCCACCAAGGATTGATCCCAAAGGTTCACGTGTCAGTATCTCAAGACGGTTGAGTAATGCATCTCTGGTCATACTCCCCATACGGTCATTACCCGATAGTTCTGAAACTGCATTAACTAGTGATTGAACTGAGTTGCCTTGATTTACAGATTCTACCACCTTCATGACAGAGTCTCGAAGTAATTTCTCCATTGCTGGTGATAATACAGAAGAATCACCTCTTTCATTCAACAGTTCTCTCAAAATTACGAAAGTAGAATGAGCATAGTTCTCATCATTCACTAGTTCAGGGTCAATGAGATTGAACGCAAAGGAAGCGTCAAGACCCGGCCTTAGGACTTGAATCTCAGATTCACCATGACCAATCAGACTAAGGTATTCAGAACCCTTGACATCAAATATCCACCAAGGCACATCGGTTTTCGTACTCAACTGTGCCATAAGATGTTTCACGAGTGTTGTTTTACCAGAGCCAGTTGCTCCCAATATAGCCGCATGCTCTCTTAGCCAATCAATCTTCAATCCAACGTTCGATAATCGGCGTCCTCCAAAGACGGTTTCTCCAATAACAAGTTCATTGTCTACTAATTCCTTGGGAGGAACCGGAAAGACCGGGGATTGTTTTGGAGTGATTACAGGAAGCTGTCGGATTGGTGTGTTAATGAAGGATGCTAGTCGAACTATGTGCATGCGCTGACGTTTCAAATGACGACGAGTTAATATTCTAAAAACTGTCCGCTTTGATAATTTCAGAGGACTGAGTTTGATGGAATCACCACCTCCCCATATCGAATGAACTAACCCACTTACTCCGTCTAGCTCCGCCTCAATGTTGCTCTTAGTCGATGCTTTCACTTTGAAATACACTGTAGCATCAAACCAACCAACTCTATCTTGGATTTCTTCATAACGAGTCACCAGTCTTTTCTTAGCAGCATGATCCTGTAACGATTCTTCCTTTCTCTTCTCCTTTGCTTGGATACTCTTCCACTGACTCTCCATTGCACGTTTCTCTTTCCCTGGTTTAGATGCTGAAAACACACAAGTCATACTTGTTGTGTATCCTTGTCTGAGTGCTGTTGAGATGAACGTTCCAATCTGAGAAGCTTCTTGGGTTGGAAACGTCCGTGGTAATCCCTGTAGGGTTACCAAGCCCAGAGAATTGCTTTCTTCTTTGATGGCTAAATTCTGGGACTCGATTTTCACTCCTTCCAAATGAGTTAGAGCCACTTCTTGTAGATAATCTCCCCCCAGAAGTTTTAATTCGACATTGTTTAGAGATGATAATAGAATCGCTTCGGTTCTTGTTGCTTCTCTCCTCAGAACTTCTTGAATCTGTTTTGAACTATGACCCGTTGCTGTGATGAAGATATGTAAGAACGGTTCTCCATTTGCTACACCCGCTTCAAAAGCCATAGTAACTGATTTGTCCATCCCCGCACGCATAGCCAATAACATACTCTCGTTATACCTAGGCTTTCCATTTTCGTCTAGATATACTGAACCAGACACAGACTCAATATCTAGACAACATGTTCCAATGACGTGATCATCAAGCTGAATCGATAATGTATTGTTCTCTACCCTGACCACCGGCTTCTGAAGACGGACTTTTGTGGTAGTCAATAACAATCCTGTGATAACAGGAATTAAGCAGATAATCACTTCTACAAATCCCTTCAGGGGAACCATTGGGAGACTACCTACCCCAATCAATGGTAGCAGGTAGACGAGTATCAAGTAGAATCCAGTAAATGCGGTACCAAATACCCAGAGTAACTTAATCCATGACCTTGGTCTTCTATATACTTCATGAGAAACCAATCCCGTGTTTCCTCGTCGGGGTAAGTGAAATGGCATCTATGAAATCCTCATCATGTTTATTCTAACCCAAGAATGGCTGCTTACGGAACCGAACCATCGTACCCTCGTTGAGCATATGAACACCCCTAAACAGACTATACAACAATATACACTCTATAGGAGAATAAAAACCCAGAAACAGAATGATGAACTGGTGACGAAATATCAGAAGAGTGAATGCTATTCCTCTCTTCTGGATACATTTTGCACACCATACAAAATCATGGAACATACCTACAATCTCCCTAAGGGGGTACACATCATCAGGAAATCATATTGGATCCCGATAGTACTAATAGCTCTGTTATCACTAACAACATTCAGTACCGAATCAGTTACAGCGGAAGGTGAAATAGTAGTCATCCGAGGGGACACAATTGCAATCACGGTTACACTACTTCAGAACGGCAGCTATGGAAACCCCGTACCAGACCAGAGAATATTCTTCTTCGACCAGACATCCAATACACAGCTTGGCTCAGACAAGACAGATACGAATGGCATTGCATCCATTTCTTGGGATATTCCTTTGAACCATGACCTTGGATCTACAACTATCAATGCAACATACTTTGGTAATGAATCGTTGTCGTTAGCTCCTTCATACCAATGGACAATACTAACGGTATTATCATCCACCAATATTGAAATCAATCAGGTTCCCGATTTGCTTGCTCCAGGAGATATTTTGTCTTTCACAGTCCATCTGACTGATGATTCAGATAACTCAATATCAAATGAAGCTTTGACAGTGTTCAAAGATAGTACTCCACTTGCCATAAACACAACTAATTCTTCGGGAGAAATTCATTTTGAAATCGAGTGCAATAGCTCATGGATTACACTAGGAGATAATGACATCCGAGTTGTTCACGAACAAGACTTGGTTAGTTTCTTTGACACGTCAGAATTTACATTCACAGTCGAGATATCAAAAATACCAACTTCTATCAATCCTCAAGGTTTCTATCCTAATGAAGTCACACTCAATGAATTTGTAGACCTGTATGTTGAACTCTCCGAAACAAATACTTCAATGGCAAACGAACCACTCGAAGTATTCCTAGATACTCTGCCTCTACTTTTCATTACTTCCAACAGTTCTGGGATTGCTCATCTTCACGTTAACATCGACGAAAGATTCACGCTAGGGTCTCATACATTGAGAATCCACTACAATGGGACCGAAAGATACTCTGAATCCTATTTTGAAACATCTTTTGATGTAACAAGTCCTGCACAGATAATTATCAGAGTGCCTGAATCAGCTGAGATTGGTGAAAATGTCGAAATCGAAATCACCATTTCTGATCTATTAGGTCGTGTTATTCCCAATTCCCTAATCTCAATATTTGACGCCACATCTGATCAAAGATTTACAATGTCTTCCAGTCCAACTGAAACTATCACCATCTTTCATTTTGAACTACAAGGACCACCAGGTATTCATATCCTTGACATCGAAATCACTGAAAATTCCTTCATAACGAACACAAGTTCAAGTAACACCTTCACAGCTTGGTCTAGTCCTGAGATATCACTAGTAAATTGTAATATTGAACACTACGCTTCACCAAGTCAAGAAGTCGTGTTCGAAATTCAAATGAACGACTGGGCCGGAAATTGCTCATTCAAACCACTTCAGCTTTTGATAGATAATGAATTGCGATTTACAGTGATTACAGATACTAGTGGTCAAGCAACTCTGTCCTTTTCAGTTCCACACATCGAAGACCAATACAATATTTCCGTAGTCTACAATGGAAACAATACTCTGTTTGAATCAACAACCAAGTTTGAGTATAGTCTCCAAGTCACTCGTCTAATGCCCATACGACTCGAATTAGACTTTTATGAGATTCTCACCCCTCTTCGCGAATTATCAGTACATCTCACAGTTAGATGCCTCAATGGATCAACGCCAAGAGGAGTCCAAGTGAACTTTGATTGGATGGACAAAAATATTGATGTTGAAAGTATCGAAGGAGGTAGAATTACACTTCACCTCAGAGTCCCTGTCACAAGCGGCAACTATGTTCTATACTACGAATCAGAAACCTCAAACTCAATCATTTCAATTAGTGGTTCCTTCTTAATCGATATAACCACATCTGATGTAATGTCACTAGAGGGAGTTGGTATTGCTGGTTTAGCAATTGCACTAATTGCTTCTGTTGGAATCACAGCAGTACCAATTATACGAAGAAAATATCTCGTAGGCTAGGAATAAGAGATGGTGCTCCGGCCGGGATTCGAACCCGGGTCGAGGGGTCGAGAACCCCCCATGCTGGGCCGGACTACAATCGGTATCATCGTAAAATAATTACAATGTTCTACCGGAGCCATGAAAGGTATGCCAGTCCGGAGCGCGAGAGGCTTCGTCTGGAAATCTACAAATAAGCCTTTCCCCACAATGAGAACTCAACTACTACGGTGCGCCGAATAATTGAGTTATGCTACTCCAGCTGTCTTGTAAGAGCTGTAATAATCCTTCTACAACATCTTGTGCCCACCCTGTAGCCTGAAGGATGACTGCTATTACAATAGAAACTGTTACAACCGCAAGACCAAGGAGCAAACTTTCTTCTACCAAAGGTCCACCTTTCTCATTGCGAACTAGACCATCATCCTTTGTCAAAGACATACACCTTGAACTCATGTTTATCTTACACCTTTTAAGGCCCCCAAAAAGAACCTCAAGCATTTCACAATCTTCGCTCAATATACCTCAAGGGATGTCCATAGGACCACATTGTTTCACTCAGTATCTCAAGATTTTGATGACATGGGTCCTGACGAATGACCCGAATCAAATTTTCCAATGCTGGAACATGACTCTCAATTCCAAAGTTTCGTGCACGGGTCATAAAGGCTCCATCCTGTGCCCAATTACCATTTCCTCCCTGATTACTATCATAAACTACATTCAAACCCGAGAACTCCAACAGGCCATTCACTTCCTTTCTTCTTATTTCTATGATCTCACTTACTCGACGTTTTGACTCACCTGGTCTCGGTTTCTCAAGGGTAACTATGACATCCATTAACGCAAGATTATCATCCTGAATATCATGTCCAAGTCTCCATCTGGAAATAAGACTTGAAGCTGACTCACTGTGACAGGTCTGAATAGTATGGAGACCGGCTGTGATTGCCTGAAATAAAGCCTTACTGTGCTCTGCAGTCTGAATCTCACCAAGAATAAGATAATCCGGTGATCTATGGAGACATTTGATAATTTCATCACTCTTACTGAACTTCATCACTTGTTCATCCATGGGATTCACTCTGAACCGGACTTGGTGATGTCTTCTCTGTACTCTACTTTCAATAGCGTCCTCAATGTAGATTTTTCTCCACTGTTTTGGAGTAGTCATGTCTAGAGCATTCAGAAGTGTCGTCTTACCAGATCCAGGACCTCCTGTCACGGTAATATTGAATCGACATGAAACCGCAAAAAGTAGGATTGCTGCACCCTCGAGAGTTATTGTACCATTTTCGATTAAATCACTAACTGAGAATGGACTGTTTCTAGCTCGTCGTATCTCAAGATGTAGTCCATCAGGACTAAGTGGTGGCATACTTGCGGAGAAACGCAAAGACGCATCTTGAATCCGCAAATCCATCTTGAGAGATGGATTACTTCTATCCAAGTGAAGGTTACTCTCAACACGGATTAATGTGACAATCCTTGGCACTTCATACTCCTGAAAAGTAATAGTAGCAACACATCTACCATGCTTCTGGTGATCAAAATATATTGGAACTCCAGGACTATCAAGATAAATCTCCTCCACGAAATCATCAAGAATGATTGGCATCATCGATCCAAGAACGCTTCGACGATGAGCAATAATCTCTGAGAGTCTCATTCTTGTAGTTTCGCTAATCTCAGGTATTAGGTTCTTAATGTGTTTCGAAACATCTTCAATATCTTTTCTCAGCTTTCGAGTAATGCCTTCTCTCAATGAAGATGATTTATCTCCAATCTGTACGGATTCATTACTCAACTCATCAATGAGAGAGTGCTCTAAAGATGTTCTAACTATAGGAACAGCAATGTACTTCGCCTGACTATACTTGCCCCGTTTGAAAATAGACAGGTATGGTCCAACTTTGTATAACGCAAGGATATCATCTAATCCTTCAAACAGCTGGCTGTTTACACCTATGAAAATGCTTTCCCACCCCTCTGTCCGCCAAGAAGGTTCAAATTGTAGCAAACTACTTGGCTTACAGAAGTGCAGAAAGCCTCTTTCAGCTTCAATCAGCAATATCTGGGATTTTTCTTCTCCAGATTCTTTGACATGACCAAGTTTTGCACAACCTTGGTCACTTCTCTGAGGACATCTCTCACAGCGTCCACTAGGACAATGAATTACATGGATACCTGAATTCACCTAGCTAGTCACCTCTTTTTCAACTTACTATTCAGAGATTACTAGATAATCTCCTAGATGAACAACAAATCACTGGATGCTTGCATGAGACACCTCAATGATTTTCTTCATCATCCCAAAATGATCTCTGATACTGTACTCAGCTACCTTTGTTGCAGTTGATGCAAGCTTTTGAGTTAGAACTGCTCGTCTTCCATACTGCATAGCTATCAACCGATCGCTGGCATAGGCCGCTGAAACTGTGAATATGAATGGATTCCTTCCACCTCGCTTTGAAGCAGGTATCATCTTGAGGACTTCCAGTATCTTGCTTCTGAGAGCATTCTCGAAGTCTTTCAGCTCCCAACCTCGGGATTGAACCTTACCGACTACTCTTGGATTATTCATCAACATAGAAATCACCCTTGGGACATAGTCCTCTGGTTTCCTTATCTCAGGTGAGTGGCCTGTAAGTGATTTGAGCCTAAGTGCTTCCCGCACAATTGCTCTCACATTGACTCGGTGCCCGCATTTCTCAAACACATCAGCTATCTCATCAAGTGTTATTGGAGCCTCTTCTTTGAACTCCCTTACAGCCATGAGAAGACAGACTGCTATCAGTAGTATGTTGTTACTGACCTTTCCTGCTGTTTCATTCACCACTTTTTTGTATAGATACGCAGTTCGATCACGAACTTGCTCATTAATCATAAGAAGTTTGGACACATGATTGAGGGTTCGCAGAGCTCTATATTTCGCCTCATTTTTCCCAATTCTAATTCTGGTACTGTATATCGTTTTCAGACGTTTGAATTTCTTTTGCATCCTTCCAGAAAGCGCATGTCCTTGGGAGTCCTGGAAATACCTATCCTTGTGAAAGCCTATGTAACTACCAAGGCCATCCACAATATGCATCCGATTGCCCAAAGATACATACATACTTGCATCAGGAGAATCGCCACGGGGTCTTTCTCCCATCTGGTATGTGGGTAGGACATACTCTCTTGAGAGTACTAAACCACACTCAGCACACACTATATGCCCATGACTAGTGACAAGAAAACCACTACAGTCAGGACATGATTTCGAATTCGTTAGACGAGATTCACATGTTCCATCAGTCAAAAACCACACCCATCTAGAGTGTGTACAAGCATTCCTAACTAAGTTTCAGATACTGAATATACACTCACAGAGAAAACTAGTCTGTCTAAGTGAACTATAACTGGTATTGAACAGTCTTTGTCGGTCTGGTCAGAAAGAGAGATGACCGAAAGTAATCAAGCATGATTACTAATGAATGTAGGTTCACATAATTGCTAGGAAGAATTTCTCAGAGTTGAAGATATTGCTCTGACTTGGAGTAGCCTTTCCAAGAGTGAAGACCAATCGCAGTCCGCCCACCGATCCAATTACTTCTAGACCATTTTTCTCCAGTTTCTTGAAAACACCGCTTTCAACGTAAAGCTTCGCTTGTTCACCTTTCGTAATCGGCTTTGAATCAATAACAACAGTGATTGAATCATTGGTGTTCAATGTGTCACATAGTGCATCAGGTAGCTCCAATGTGAGTGTGGCGCTATCACTTTTCGAAGACACCTTCAATATCTTTAATCTTCTAGTTTCAGTTTCTTCAACTGAGTCAATGACCGCAGTCTTGAGCCTAATTACCATTGATGATACACCTCTATCCGCTAGAGCCTATAGTTGACGGCATGTAATTGTGAATTAAACCTGCCGTTGAATCCATGTGCTGTTTTTTAGGAAAGGTAATGACGATTTTCCGGTGTAGTTAGGTGAAACGAAAAACATCGGCACTTGTCCCCATTTCCCTTCTCCTCATAGTATGCCTTGCCATTCCAGTTTCAGCATTCTATTTCGATTTTCAGTACTTTGAAACAGACAAATTAGTTTACGAAGTTGGAGAAACCATTGACATGGTTGCGAAACTTATTGCAGACTTTAGTGATGAGGGATGGTGCTATGTTTCATTTGCCGTAGTGACTGATCTTGGACCATCTTTTGCAGATGAATACTTCATTCCTCCATCTCCTGTAGTTCGTTACTTGAACTCATCATATACAATTTTACCAGATCATACTTCTCCAACCGAAACGGGAGTTCAAGCTTTTGTTCTTTTCACCGTGGAAATCTTTGACACAGTATCTCAAAGTGCTGGTGATAACATCGAAATAACAATCAACAGAGGACACCTCACCACCATTCCTTTGTCCTCTCTTTCAGTACAATATGGGTTGAATACTTCACTCCCACTAAAGATTGCTAGTATACATAACAACAATGTCATTTATTCTGGTGAGTCTGTCATACTGAAAGTCGAAGACTCAAACTCACAAACAGTGCTACTTTCGAATATAACAACAACTTCAGAAGGTATGATATATCTTAACTGGAGTGATTCATTGGGGCCTCCTGGTTTCTACAACCTGACAATTTCCGGTGATGGAAACGAGGATTTTCATCCTTTTGCAGATTCATTCCAAGTCATAGTTCTTCCAGCCCCATCAAATCTATCCATAATCTCATCACCTGGATCAGTTTATTGTCAGTCACCTGATGGAAGTCATATCGAACAGGCTGAAATCATAGTTGAACACACAAATCTCGACTTGAGCCCTGTAAGTGATAGTATAGTTCAATGGAATACAAGCTTTGGTTCTGGAGCATTGACAAATTTGGGGAATGGACAGTATTCAAACATGATTCCTTTCAATATCAGTCCGGGATCTTATGACATCAATTTCACAGCAATCAATCCTCAATATCAGACCGCTGAAACAACAACTGTTGTGAATGTATTAGCCAACCCATTACAATTCTCAGCAATTCAACCCTTCTGGAATGTGACGAGAGGTGACAATGTCACAATAGAGTTCCTCATTGAACCAACTCTCGATTGGAATCAATCAATACAATTACACTTCACAGATGAAGCGATGCAGTTTTCGTTAGTATCTGATGTTCAGCCAAATATTTCCAGTTTCCTTACAATCCCAATCTGGCATAACATCTCAGCAGGACAACACACTGTCAATATATCTTCCATGAATGAACACTATCAGTTTACAACTACTCCACAAATCAGTCTGATTGTTACTGGAACACTGGAGGCTAATGTGTCAGTTGCAGCCGCATACTATGACGAAACCCTGGAATTCAACTTAGAAGTTCTAGATGATAATAATCAATCAGTTTCTTTGGTTGAAATATCCATATTCTGTGATAATGCAATAACACCTTTTGCATTGACTGGTTATGTCAACTCAAGCACAACCCAAACCGTTTCACTTCCCATGTGGATACCACCAGGTATTCATAATATCACCTTCAGAATCAATAGTCAATATTTCAAGACAATTAACTACTCAATTTCTATCAGAGTCTGGATGCGAACAAACATCACGATTGTGATATCGACCAGCGATTACATTGTTGAAGGTCCTCAAGACTTGGCTATTTCACGAAGAATCTCATCTGGTTCAATCATGAGTCCTCCACCAATCTTGTTCAAAGGAATAACATCCGCTAACCCCTCCACAGCCCGACTTACTTCTCTTGACAGTTGACCAAGACTAAGTTCTGGGACCAACAACCTATCAACAGATTTTGCGAATTCTTTTATTACATCATCGGGGAACGGCCACAGTGTTTTCAATCTTAAGGATCGAATTGTAGGTTCTGAGTTGATTGCCATCAGTTCATCTACTGACCTAGATGTAGAACCATATGAAACAACACCCCATGCAGCTGTATCAGGACCTGAAATTTGATAATCTTCCAATAAATCATAAACGCTCTGAATCTTGGTAGACAATCTACGAACCAGTTTGTCATGAACCTCTGGGTCTGCAGTTTTTCGAAATCCCAAATCATTGTGGGTCGATCCTGTTATGAGCAAATCATGTCCATCACCAAATCTCGGCATCAGTGCATGTCCATCAGCATCAACTTTCCCAAAGGGTATGTCTCCTTTCCTTGTGAATCGTCTTTTCACCGAGACATCTTTGCTCCTATCAACGACAATCTTTTCTCGTGAATGAGCCACAATTTCATCTGACAGTAGAATAACAGGATGTCTTAGCTTCTCAGATAACTCGAATGATTTCAACGTTAGTTCATACGTTTCTTGCGCAGAGTTGGGAGCGAGTACAATACTCTCATGGTCACCATGAGTCCCCCACCGTGCCTGCATAAAATCTCCCTGAGCCGCTTTTGTAGCCTGTCCTGTACTTGGACCAGCTCTCTGAACATCCACAATAACACAAGGAGTTTCCGTCATTATGGCATATCCTATATTCTCCTGCATCAGACTAAATCCAGGTCCCGAGGTTGCAGTCATTGACAAGGAACCTCCCCAGGAGCTACCAATAACAGCAGAGATAGCAGCAATCTCATCTTCCATCTGAACGTAAACACCTCCAACTCTTGGGAGTTTGACTGACATGATTTCTGCAATCTCGGAAGCTGGTGTGATTGGATAACCAGCGAAGAATCTACAACCTGCAACAATCGCGGCTTCTGCGCAAGCTTGGTTTCCCTGCCAGAATTCGACTGTTTCACTTTTGATGGACATAGCTAAGACTCCACAGTTGCGTTGGTCAATATGGTCAAGATAAGTATACTCTTACAGCTGTACCGGAATGCCGATAGTCTTTTATCAAATATAATTTGGTGAATCGCAAAGCGACCGTGGTCTAGCCTGGTTAGGACGGAAGCCTCCCAAGCTTCCAAGCCGGGTTCAAATCCCGGCGGTCGCACCATTGTTTTTCGTCAGGTTTAAGGGAAGATAAACAATAATGTTCATGGCGAGCAATGATTGCTATGACCCCTATGAGTCAGAAATGACGATGATATGGATCTTGAGTTAGGAGCTCGCCAATACTTTCGGCAACCTACCCTTTTGTTATACATTTAATCGTACGCTCCGCAAATCCTTTTAAGGTGCATCCGCAGAATTGTTTTTGGACTGTCATGCCTCACGACTATGTTGAAGATGAACTTAGTAGACGTAGTGTGTTCAAATCAGAACAGTTCCTATCTATCGACTACGTGCCAGAAAATCTTCCTCATCGACAACCTGAGATAAAGACACTTGTTCAAAGTTTTAAGACCTTAATCAGTTCTCCAGGTCGAACAAGCCACAAATTCATCATTGAGGGGCCTGTAGGGTCTGGAAAGACAGCTGTAGCTAAACGGTTCTCTGAACAGATGATTCAAGCTGCAAAAAGACGGAATATCCGGCTTCATAGTATTCACATTAATTGTCGAGTTAACAAGACAGAATATCTCGTTTTTCTTCGAGCATTAAGAGAATTCAAACCAAAGTTTCCCAGACGTGGACATTCTCCTGACGAATTGCTGCAAATGCTAGTCGAGGTCCTTGATGAAGAAGATCGATATCTCCTCCTAATTCTTGATGAGCTTGACTATTTCATCAGGCAGAGAGGTGCTGACATTCTCTATGATCTTACAAGACTCATGGATGACAGACTGAACGCAACACAACGACTCTCAATCATAGGAATAGGTCGCAAAATCCCACTCGAAGACGATATCCTTGATTCTAGTACACGTAGTACACTACAACGTAACATTCTTCGATTCTCAAGGTATAATCGTGATGCACTTTCTGACATACTCGGAGACCGTGTAGATATGGCCTTTGAGAAAAGGGCAGTGATGGATGAAACAATACAAGTCATCTGTGATATTGCTTCTGAGCATGGTGATGCCCGTTATGCAATCGAACTCCTATGGCGTGCGGGCAAAAATGCTGATAGTGAACAGACAGATGTCGTGATACCTGATTATGCACGTCGTGCTAAAGCCGACACACATCCTGAGCTTAGAAAGGAGATTTTTACAACATTGCCTATACAACATAAACTTCTGTTACTGGCTGCCGCAAGACAACTTAGGGAGGTCCGTAGTGCATATGTCACAATGGGCGAAGTTGAAGAAATGTATCGCTCGATATGTGAGGAATATTATGAAGAACCACGAGCACATACCCAGATATGGGAATGGGTTCAAGACCTCCATGCTCACGGGATACTAGATGCAAAGAAATCAGGCACAGGCCAAAGAGGTCAGACCACGCTCATTGGGTTCTCTGATGTTCCAGCTGAGATGTTAGAGCAGTTTCTCTCCGGGTTACTTGATACATCCAAGGAGGCTATGAGAAGATAGATGAACGTTGAAAGTTCACCCAAAGTTGCCATTGAAGACATATTCTCATCAAGAGGTAGAATCAAGATACTCAAGGAACTAGCCGCCTCTAATGAACTAAATATCTCTGAGCTCTGTAGAAGAGTAGACCTTAATCATAGTTCAACGAAATCCCATCTCGAGGTGTTACTAAGCTCAGGTCTCATAGAAGAGAAGAAATTTGGAAGAATCAAGATTTACCGATACAAGATTGAAGACCTCCGGGCTCGCTCACTTAGAAGCCTATTCAATCTCTGGGAGTCATGATGAGGTATCCATGACATGGCGAATTACCTTTCTCGTTTGTTCTATCTTGGCAACCGTTATCATGGTTCACAATATCAACCAGGAATTGCTACAGTCCAGGGAGAATTAATTGAGGCTCTTACAAATTGGAGTGGAGAGCATCACTCCACTCAAACTGTCCAACTTTCTGGTAGGACTGACAGAGGAGTTCATAGCATTGGACAATTAGTTATGATCACTACTGAGGAACGATTCAGTATCGACAAAATCAATCGCTACCTTCCAGACGATATCATATTGTGGGCATCCGCAAAAGCTCCTCTCAATTTTGTGCCTCGTTACGATGTCTTGATGCGACATTATCGATATTACCTTGACAAATCCTGGGCTAATTTGAATCTCGAAGTCGTCAAAAAAGCTGCAGCTCTTTTGATAGGATCCAACGATTTTCATCAACTCGCAAAACCAGATGCTGGTCGAAATACCATCACAACAATCCTGAACATATCAGTTCACGATTACAACGACACATACTTCTTGGACGTTTTTGGAACCCGATTTCTCTGGAAACTTGTACGCAAAATGGTCACCTTACTCACAGAAATTGGAACTGGAAAAATCAAACTTGAGATAATTAACAATATTCTCTCGGGACAGAACGTTCTTGCAAGTGGTATTCAACCTGCACCAGCAGAAAACTTGGTCCTTGTAGAAACAATTGTTCCGCTCAAGATGAAGACAAGTAAATATGCAATCCGAATAATTCACAATCAGCTAAACAATCAACTTGAACAATATAGACGATCAATAAGAACCGTGAACAATGTTATCGACTTCTTTTCTGAACCAATGTTGACTTCTCAACATTCAACCAAGTCGCAAAATCAATCAGAATCTTAGGATTTATCTTGACAATCTCACCAATTGCGTCAAGATGAGTCTGTCGTACCCTTCTCTTTGATACTCCTGTTACCATTGACAAAGATGCTAGGATCTCAGACTGCTTGTCACGTTTTCTATTACCTTGCCATACTAAAAGAGGCCAAGTGGGCTGTGAATACTTGACACGTCGAAAAGGTGTTTCAGATCGACTCATTGCTACTCCTATAGATAGGTAATCATAGACATATGCAAGAAGTTTCCAATTCTGATCCCTCATGATTCTGCCAAGTGTTATATCCGCAAGAGATAATTGTTCAAATCCTTCATCCAGTTCCTTTGGAGTCATAAGATGGAGATGTAGATTTTCTTCTAGCCATAAAACCAATGAATCATGATTTAACTCAGATTCAGATAATGCTCTTCTTGCCATCTTGGATTCCGCTGAAGCAAACAGATGCCGTAAAGTTTCTTCAGTCCCTCGTTTTGAGTCTCTGAAGGCTGGTTCAATCATTGAGGATGTTAAACCGCTTCTCACCTGAAACTCTAGATCCGAAATTGCCGCTCGGAGGTCTCCTCTTGAACCTTCAATAATCTCATCAAGTGCCTCACTAGAAACATCCACATTGTTTTCCGACAAAATACGTTTCAATATTTTCTCGATATCATCACTCTCGATTAGTCCAAAATTGAAGACTTGACACACCTTCATCAAGTCCTTGAGGCGAGGACTATTAGGATCATTTGCAGTCATCACAATCGGGTGAACTGCATCCTTGATTACTTTCAAGATTGCACCAACACCGCCTCTATCACTAGTCCCTGAGAGACCATCCACCTCATCCAACAAGATAAGTCTAGGTCGACCATCAAGGGTCTGTTGTGACGCTGCTCTCCAAACTAACGTTTCTATACTATCCTTGTTTCTTTTGTCGCTAGAATTGAATTCAACAAGTTCCATATCCAAATCGTTCGCAAGAGCTCCGACTGATGCAGTTTTTCCAGTTCCCGGTGGCCCAACGAGAAGAGCCGCTCTTTTACTTGGTATTCTTGATATCCAAGATTCAACCCAGCTTTTTAGTGTCCTGATGGTTTCGTGGTTTCCGACAAGTCCATCTAGTTTCCTTGGACGATGTTTCTCTGGCCAAGGTAGACTTTCATTACTCATTCAGAATCACTACCAAATCCTAAGCGTGCTAAAAGTGATGAAAGTTGAATCTCACCATTAGCTCCTTCACCCACACGGAATTCCACCTCTGCTGTCTGGTTCAGTATTTCCATTCGTTTTTGATTATCAAGACCAAGACTCTCAATTTCGCGATGCATTTGTTTCACCAAATCCACCGGCGAAACACCCTGCTGGTAAATCAAGTTTCTCAAACTATCAAGTGATTCAATGTATTTTCCTTCTTTGGCATCATCAAGCATTTTTCTTACAGTTTCAGGGTTTGCTCTTCCTGAGATTGAGTAAACAATTTCATCTGTCACTTTCTGCCCTGTGGATGATGCTGCTTGAAGATGGTTGATAGCAGCTCTCATATCACCTTCCGCAAGATACAGAATTGCTTCAGTTCCTCCTGCAAGAAGACTTACTCCCTCTTTTTTGGCGATATACTTGAGTCTGCCCGCGATGTCATCGTTACTAAGTCGTGAAAAACGGAATATCGCACATCTCGATTGAATGGGTGGAATAATCCTACTAGAATAATTGCAAATCAGTACCATCCGGCAGGAGGAAGCATAGGACTCCATAGTACGCCTCAAAGCATGTTGAGCATCTGCTGTAAGGTGATCCGCCTCATCAAGAACGAGTAGCTTGAATGGCGCGTCACCCGATGGCATTGTCCTTGCAAAGTTCTTAATTTGATTTCTCACAACATCTATTCCTCTCTCATCACTAGCATTAAGTTCCATGAAATTTCGTTCAAATGAATCACCAAAGAGGTCTCTAGCCATAGCAGTTGCTGCAGTAGTCTTACTAGTCCCTGGTGGTCCCGCAAATAAGCAATGAGGCACAGCCCTGGTCTCTACAAATTTCTTGAGGCTCTCGATCAATGATTCTTGGCCAATAATCCCACCTAAGGTTGGAGGTCGATATTTCTCGGTCCATAAGTCCAGATTCATTTGTAGTTCCCATCCAATATTGAAGACACAGTGGTCTTCCATTTCTGCCAGATTCTACTACGAATCCTTCTTGACGCCTTAAAAGATTCTCTGGCAAGACAATTATGTCACATAAATGAAACATAGGATTAATCACACTGACTCGTTACCACAGAGCAAGGGCTTTATTTCGGCCAGCCCAAAACTATGTGTGGGATTTCATGAAGCTTTGTAGTGAAGCAAAAGATGAGATGAATCGTTTTGAGATGATGTTTCTCAATGAGGCTCGAGAATGCATATTCCAAAAACCAATACCTGAGATATTTGTTGGTGGACGTAAACTGGGCCCCTTCAAGAAGGGTGATCGGGCCAGTTTTCCAAATTGGATAATAGAACGGTTCCTGAAACATGACATAGTAGATATTGTGCCTGAAGATGCATACGACTCACTAAGAAGACTTCAGAATCTTTATCGCGAAGAAGAAAAACAACCTCATAAGCTACAGACATTTCAACCATTTCTTTATACCGCACTCAGTAGGAAAGTGCTTCGCTTGCAGAGTGATAGAACATCGATAGATCCAAGAAAATACGACGAAATCGAAAAACTACAACGCATGGTTCCTTTTTTGGTTGAAACTCGGTTATCAAAGATACTTCGAGTTGCCAAATCAGGTGCATACCAAGACAAAAGAAAACAGATGGCCTATGAAGAGCGATGGCTCTGTGAAGAGCTAATCGATTTGCTCTCCGGATGGCGCCAAAACATTATGGAATAACCAATGAGTATTAGTGCCCTTAAATACAAATTAAGAAGAACTAGGAGTCGAATATCGACATACGATTATGGACCCTAGAATAATGAACAGTGTCGAGGCTAGTAAAGATGTCTGGTTATGATGAACAGGAAAGATTCGAAGAGTTCCTAAGAACATACAAAGATGAGCAAGGAACTCTGACTTATTGGTCAAGAATCCAACAAATGTCAATAAACGATGAAATATCGCTCACTGTCAATTTTCAAGACTTGACAAGCTTCGATAATGTGTTCATGGCACTAGCAGCAGAAGACCCTCAAAAGTTCTTGGAGATGGCAGGTAATGCACTGATTTCGGTTCTTCGTGTTGAAGATCCGGACTACATTAACAGTCTTGATATCAGTTTCATGAAAACACGTTTCGTTAATTATCCCGATCATATTGCATTACGTGCTCTTCGAGCGCGTCATATTGGGAAGCTATTACACATCAGTGGAATCATGATGAGGGCTAGTGTGGTCAAACCACTTTTAGTCCAAGCTATG
>MEHG01000002.1 GCA_001940705.1 Candidatus Thorarchaeota archaeon AB_25 | reverse complement strand
AACCTCTGGCAGGTAGAAAAAAAACTCAAGTAAAACAAACTTGTATTATCCAATGTCCGGTATGCAAAAAGATGTATATGAGTACTTGAGATTAGCTGATTTTGCTCTGCCATGCAGATTTTTTGGAGAGCTTGAAGCATTTCTCCTCAGGAACTACGCAATATTCTGCAAGACCACCAATGTAGTAGAAGCCGATAAGTCCAGAGCTCTCACAGAGATTGAATAAACCAATCTTACACCAGTTGCATTTCCCGCAATTGATGGTTGGTTCTACAACTACTCTATCCCCTTCTTGAAGAGATTCTACACCCTCACCTACTTCCTTGACTTCTCCAGCAAGCTCGTGACCTGGAACATATTTCCCTTCGCCAAGAACTGATGAGATAGGGATGAATGTCTTCTCTTTGTAGAGATGCAAGTCACTTCCACATATACCCACTGTTCGAATTTTCAATAATACCCAACCAGGCGTAAGTTCTGGAATATCAATTTCCTCAATCCGTAAATCCCTAGGGCCATATAGGATACCAGCTTTCATCTTTCCCAAATCGTAGAACCTCCTCAAGAAGATGTCCTGACTCAGCGAACTACATAAACATTTCCGCTTAAGATTTACGAAACCTGAAAGTGGTATTGAGACCTACTTCGACATACTTAATATGAAATTTAATGATGTACTAAAAAGAGTGAGTGGTGAATTGGAAAATTGACAGAAGTCTTTGTGAAGCTTATGAATAAAGGGCTCAAATACTCGGAACATGACAAGTTTACATTTGAAACCAAAGAAGATGCAACTGTCCAAGATTTGATTGATGAGCTACATGAAGAGTACGGGGAGAGATTCGAAGTCTATCTTGAAGACAAAGAGAAACGAGTTCTGAGAAGAGATGCAGTGGTTGTTGTCAACGGAATGAACATGGTTGCTCGAAAAGGAGAGAAGACAAGGTTATCCAAAGGAGACCTCATCGTGTTCATGATTGCCGCAGTGGGTGGATGAAAACATAGGAGAGAGGGTGAAACTCACCCTCAATCAGTCTTCAGGGAAGTAATCCGGTTCTAGAATCTCGGGGTCAACAACACCTGCTGAAACAGCCAGTATCTCTGCTATATCTAGTACTCTGACAGCTAGATCTGCTTCATACATTCCGTGTGTCAGATTCATCTCGCACGCAGGACAGATCGTAGTCATCAGCTCAGCATTGGTTTCCACAAAGTCACGGATGCGCTCGTCTGACACTTTTTGTGAGTGGTCAGGGAACATAATCTTGCACCCTCCACCTCCACCGCAACAGAAGGCTTGCTCACGATTTCTGGACATCTCGATGAGCTCCAGACCAGGGATTGCTTCTAGCACCTTTCGTGGTGGGTCATAGATATCTCGGTAGCGTCCAATCTCGCAGGGGTCATGGTAGGACACTTTCTTCTTGACTGGTTTGAACTTCAGTTTCTTCTGCTCAACGATCTCTAAAAGGACATCACTTGTGTGGCGAACCTTGATTGGGAACTCCTCCATTCCTAGCAGATGAGGATATTCTTCATCAAACGCCCTGAAACAACTTGGACAGGGTGTAATGATCTCTTTCACACCCCGGTCCTGCAGTTTCTTCAGGTATGCCTTGGCATAGTCTTTTGCGTTCTCCATCTTTCCAGTTATCCAGTATGGAGTGCCACAACAGTCTTGGTCATCGCCAAGGAAATCTAGGTCATATCCTGCCGCTTGAAGAAGCTGGACAAGGATGTTTGTCTTCTCTTTGAACCGGTGACTTGCTAGACAGCCAGGATAGAACAATGTTCCCGAACCCTCTTTGAAATCGAGTCCCTCGGCCCACTTGTTGTGTACCGTAGGAGGGTCAGCAAAGATGTTCCCAGATGAGGTGACTGTGTCTGCCATATTTGCCCCAGCTTCAGGAATCTTAATTCCTAGGTCAATGAAGTCCTGTCGCATAGCCTTGGTTATTGCAATCACATCAATCTGAGCTGCAATCTTACACTCCTCTTTACATCTCCCACACATGAAGCAGCCGAAGATTCTCTCTGCAAGGTCTTCAGAATACTCAAGTTTGCCTTCAAGGATAGCTCTGGCAATTGCCATTCTGCCTCGAGCAGTAGAGGACTCCCAGTGTTGTGTGAAAACCTCAGGACATCGTTCATTGTAGTCAATTCCTCGGCAAATCTCACATCTACCACAGGCGTAGATCATGTCCTTGTACTCTTCGATTCTCATTTCAAGTCCTCCTGTGGGATGAATATTCCTCTCTGCAAGATGTTCTTGGGATCTAGAGTCTTCTTGAGCGTCTTCAGTAACCTATAGTACCCGGTGTCTCTCTCTGCTACAAATCTGCGAAGACCATCTTTTCCGCCTATTCCGTAAGGCACAACTGGACCACTTAGTATGATCTCATCAATCTCATCAGCCATCTTGACTAGTTCTTGCCATTCTTCTGGTTCTCTATAGTTGGTCACCATAAACGCAAGCCAGTCTCTTGGGAGAATCTGTCCACCAAAACCAGCCTTGGTATATCCTCGTTTCTCGAGGAGCTCCTCTTTCCAAGTCTTGTATACAAATGGAATGTCGTCTATTCTGAGAGACCCAGAGCCAAAGAAGTGCCATACACCAGCTGTGAACAAGCCCGTGAGTCCTGTGAGCATTCTTCCAAAATAGTCATCGGCCGGAGCACGGTCACCAATCTCTCCACCCAATTCATTGAGTTTCTCAATGATCTTCTTTTTCCTGTGGTCGACAATCTCCTGCTCATAACCGAAAATGTCCATCATCAGGAAGAATACTTCGGGTGCTGAGGGATCTACCCAGAGATAGATACCCTGCATATACTCATCACCTACGTGTCTATTGATGAAGTGACCGAATTCTATGACATCATCAAGTGTCTTCATCGTCGCTGTGAGACGCTCAGAAATATCGGTTGCTGGTCGAATCCTCACAGTGAGTTCTGTACATACTCCAAGAATACCTTCTGCACCGATGAACATTCCAGCAAGATCAGGACCTAGACACTGACGCTTGAACTTACCGGCGCTTGGCCAGGCTGCAGAACCAGTCTCAACAATGTCCCCGTTTGGAAGAACCATCTCAAGAGTTACAATGTCTTGATTACCATGGAACCCAAACTTAGCAGTCGAGTGTGGTCCGCCTCCTGCTTTCATGACCGATCCGCCAATAGTCATCGCAGGACCACCAGCCTCACTACAAAGGTAAGTCAAACCTTGTTTACGCAATTCTTGGTCTAGTTTAGCCCAAGTGCAGTTGGGTTGTACGGTTGCGACAAGATCACGGTCGTTGATTTCTAGCACTTTGTTCATGCGACCTAAATCGAGCATGATTCCAGGTTCTTGAGGTAGAAAGCCATCCCAATGGGAGGTACCACCACCGCGTATATACACAGGAACATCCTGATCATTCGCTATCTTCAGAATAGCCTGAATCTCCTCAGGAGTTTCAGGCATGACAACATGAGTTGGTATCTTTTGTTCTGCCGGACTCAGGTCACGACTATACGGAATCAAGTCAAAGTCCCTGTCGGTGACTCGACTCGAGCTCACAACCTCTTGCAGCAGAGATGTGACCTTCTTGATGTCGACCATCATGATTATCTCCAATGACTAACTGTCAGGGTATAACCTACCGATTAATTAAAGACTACGGTCCGAACCCAATTTAAGTAGAGATTATAAAATCTTCAAGTGTGGGATGATGTTCATATGAAACCAAGAGAGAGGTTCCATGCAGTAGTGAATCATGAAGAGCCCGACCGAGTTCCATTGGATTATTGGACAACTCCTCAGGCATATGAGAACCTAAGAGACCACCTAGGCATCACGACACCTGAAACACAAGAATGGGGAATAATGTCTTCATGGAAAACATCAGAGGAGTTGCTGAAACGGCTCAATGTAGACTTCAGACGTGTCTATATGAACCCAGCAGCAGGCTTTGAACCACAACCTCTGCCAGATGGATCAATTGAAACAGAGTTTAAGTGTGGAATGAAACTGATTGGGGGATACTACGAGGTCACATACTATCCATGGGCAGAGTTCTCAGAAGTTGAACAGGTCGAGGAGTTCGAGTGGATAAACCCGGATGACCCTTCAAGAATGGAAGGAGTCCGGGAGTGGGCAAAATATCTCCATGAGGAAACCGATTATGCTGTTGTTGGGATGGTAGGCGGACCGTGGGGAGTTTTCGAGGTTGTCGCTCATTACATGAGAGGCTTCGATAAGTTCCTTGTTGACCTACTTCGACGACCAGACCTCGCAGAAGCAATGATGGACAAAAGCATGGAACTTGCTTTGGAGATGAATCGAGTCCTTCTTGATGAAGTTGGTGAATACCTAGATATAGTGCAAGTTGGTGATGACCTAGGTCATCAGGATGGACTTCTCATAAGTCCAAGAATCTATAGAAACATGGTGAAACACCGTCATAAGAAGGTCTATAGTGACATCCACAAGAAAGCAGCGCATGTAAGGATTCTCTATCACTCATGCGGAGCAATTGAGCAGATGATACCGGATCTGATTGAAGTTGATGTGGATATCCTGAATCCAATCCAACCGTTGGCGAAGGGAATGGATTCAGCTGAACTCAAGAAGAAATACGGAGACAAATTGACATTCCATGGTGGCATAGACCTTCAACGTGCAATGTCAGCTCAAGGCACTCTTGAAGATATACGTGCAGAGGTTGACACTCGAATAGATGCACTTGCACACGGTGGAGGTTACATACTAGCTCCTGCTCATAACATCCAACCAGAGTCTACCCCGGAACAGATTCTGGAATTATATGATTACGCTACGAAGAAAGGTGTTTATCCATTGAAATAGATGGGTCAAGGGATAGGTTTCTCTTTGTGAAGATCATGAGGGTCTTCACCTTCGTCTAATTTGTTTGACCACCAATCGTCGGTTGCTACAACCTCCTCAGCATGAGTGAGGACTTCTTCAATGCGATCAGCAGGAATCACAACGATTCCATCACCATCTCCAAATACGAGGTTTCCAGGATTAACAGTGACACCACCACAGACAATGGGTTTCTGTACAGACTCCATGTCTAGGCGACCTCTCATGGTTCCAGGATGACGACCCCGGGCAAAGACTGTGAAGTTCATCTTGTCTATATCATGGATATCTCGTGAGGTCCCATCAACCACCGCCCCTCGGACTCCTTTTGGTATTCCTATCTTTGTCAATATCTGACCCCAAGCGGAACAATCAGTTGCACCCGCCATGTCAATAACAAGCAAATCACCATCAATAGCCTCAGTTCCAAGACTCATGAAGACATCCAGTTGTTTCTCATCATATGGTTGATTTGCAGGAGACCGGATCAGTTTTCCAGTTCTAGCAAATCCCGCCATTCGTTTGTTCTTTGTTAGAGGTATAATACCTCTGTCCATACACACTTTCTCGAGCCCTATCTCATCCGCGGCATCAGAAAGCGCTGCTACATAGAGTTTCATTGTTCGATCAATAATGGTATTCCTATCGGTCATAGTTGTCACTCCGTCACCCAGCGATAGATGCAGTGATCATCACCGCGCATCATGCATTTTGGTATTGACATTGAAACATCAGGATCAACTACCTGGCCTATTCCCTCGTCGATCTTTGTCACATATTCACATAGGTCCGAACCAGCACCTCTAGCCTTGAACGATTCTATCCATGGGCAAGACGTAACTTTTAGGTCGAATCTCTTGTCAGTCAGAGCACCTATCGAGAGATCAAATCCAAAGTAGGGACGACCTCCATCAAAGAATTCGAAGATAGACCGAAAGTCCCCCTTCCGCAGAGTTCTCTGCTCAATTCCTGCTTTTCCGAGCTCCAGACCATGGAGACGATTAACCTCACTAATCGCCTTCAATCCTTCATCTCCCATCAGACTGCGGATTGCTTCCACATAGATTGCGTGGGCGTCAGCGAGTGTATTCATGTTGGCCCTCCGAAAATCATCTGCACTTGGATTCGACATTGTTCAACACTATCCGTTGCGAGTTGATACAAAGGATTAGTGAGGTGTCTTAAAACTCCTCTGAGAACAGGACATGTCGTTTCTTAAATCAAAGAGGTCCATTCGATAGGTTATATAAACTGGGAATATCCCCGCAGGGTCAGACGGGTGATATTAATGCTTGCTGAGAGAAACGTAAATGTTCCTGCTAGCGAAATTCGATTGATCTACAACAAGATTATCGGAAGAACTGATGTCTTTGACATGACCGCTGGCATTCCTGATTTTGATACACCTGAACACATCAAAGATGCTGCAAAGAAAGCCATTGATGATGGATTTACAACATATACCCACAATGCAGGTTACATTGAGGTCAGGGAGGCGCTCGCACAGAAACTGAAGCGGGATAACAACATTGTTGCAGACCCTGAAACTGAGCTAGTCTGTACAGCAGGTGGGATGGGAGCACTCATGCTAGCAAATATGGTTCTTGTGAACCCCGGTGATGAGGTGATCTATCCTGACCCTGGTTTTGTAAGTCACTTTGCACACATCAAACTTGCAGGAGGAATTCCGGTTCCTGTTCAGCTGAAGAAAGAACATGGATTCGGTTTCACGGCAGAGGATGTTGAAAGTAAAATCACACCCAAGACAAAGATGATTGTGCTTAACTCACCAAACAATCCAACTGGTGGGGTCATTTCCAATATGGAATTGAAACGAATTGCAGAGCTCTGCATTGATAAGGATATCTTCGTGATTGCTGATGAGGCCTATGAGAAATTCAGATACGTGGATGAAAAACCTCTATTCATTGGCTCACTCCCCGGGATGAAAGAGAGAACTGTTTCAATATTCTCTTTCTCTAAAACCTACGCAATGACAGGGTGGCGCATCGCTGTTGCTACTGGTTCAAGCAAGATAATTGGTGCAATGACCAAGCTCCAGGAACATGTCATAGCAATGCCAACTTCGATTGCACAAAAAGCAGCCGCGGCTGCAGCCATTGGACCTCAAGACTGTGTTGAAGAAATGCTCCAGGCATTTCGAAAGCGACGGGATCTCATCACAAAGGGACTCAATGACATCGAGGGTGTAGACCTGCAACCTCCAGGAGGTGCGTTCTATGCATTCCCGGATGTATCAGCCTATGACGTAAAATCGTTCGATCTCGTGCACAAGATTCTGAATGAAACAAATGTTGTAACTGTCCATGGGACAGCCTTTGGAAAATACGGAGAAGGATTCCTGAGATTATGTTATGCTGTTTCAACTGAGAGAATCAATGAGGCTCTGAGCAGGCTAGACAGCTATCTGCCGAAATTACTATGATAGTTATGTCAGATGCGAAAAGTAATGAATAGAAAAAACAGTAGGTTTTGAGATGACATCCCGGAGTAAGCGACTCAAGCAAAGGATGCTTGATTCTGAGCCTACGATCTCGTCAGAGAGAGCAGTCCTTTTCACAGGGTACATGAAAGAACATGAGTCTGAGCCAACTTTACTCCGACTTGCTGGTGCCTTTGCTGATGTTCTTGATAATATGACCATCAGAATAGAGCCAGAGGAACTGATTGTTGGCAACATGGGTCCAACTCCTCGTTCTTGTCAAGTCTTTCCAGAGTATAGCTGGCAATGGATTGAGAAGGAACTCGATAGGTTTGACAAAAGAAGGACTGAGCGATTTTCAATCACTGATGAAGATAAGAAGAATCTACGTGAGGTCTTCAAGTTCTGGAAAGGAAAGAGCACAGCAGAAATCGCTGCAACTGTGATGCCCAAGGAGTCGATTGAGGCATCTAAGGCGGGATTATTCACGATAGGAGCACCAGGAACGGGCATTGGACATGTCATTGTGAATTATGAGAATGTCCTGAGAAAGGGTCTCCTGAGAATCCTTGACGAGATAGAAGGTGAAAAGGGTAATTACCACGATGCAGTCCGTACTGAGATAATTGCAGTTCTCAGGTTCGCTGAGCGCTTCTCGAATCTTGCATCTCATTTAGCCAAGAAAGAAACTGATGAAGACCGAAAGGGCGAGCTGCTTGAGATTGCTAGAATCTGTAAGAAGGTCCCGGCTGAACCAGCGGGGTCATTCCACGAGGCAATCCAGTCTTTCTGGTTCATCCACCTATTGATACAAACTGAGTCAAATGGTCATTCCATGTCCACAGGTAGGTTCGATCAGTACATGTTTCCGTTCTACAACGAGGACATCAAGAACAACCGGATAGACGAAGAAGCAGCTCTTGAACTCCTTGAGCTGCTCTGGGTCAAGATGACCTCTCTCATCAAGATTAGAAATGAATACTATAGCATCGCATTTGCCGGTCATCCAATGTTCCAGAACCTCACGATTGGCGGTCAGAACGCAGATGGGACTGATGCCACAAACGACCTCACAAGACTGATTCTTCAAGCTACTGCAAACATACGTGTCACTCAACCTAGTGTTTCATTCCGGTGGCACAAGAACACACCAGAGGATGTCAAACTGCAGGTAGTTGATGTTATCTCAAAGGGTTTAGGTATGCCAGGTCTCTTCAACGACGATGCAATCATTCCAATGATGATTGAGAAAGGCACTGACAGCTCAGAGGTTCATGAGTATTCTGTACTCGGTTGTGTGGAGCCTATCATTGGTGGAAAGTCGGACCCAAGACAGAACATCGGATATGTCAACTTACCAAAGATCCTTGAGATCACCCTTAACAATGGTAAGGATCCAAAGACAGGCGCGCTAGTTGGGAGAGAGACCGGAAACCCTCAAAGTTTCAAATCATTCGATGAACTATGGTTAGCATTTGAAGAACAGATTGATTATACAATAGAGATGCTAACACTTGCGGACAGAGTCGCAGCAGGAGTCCTAGCAGAGAATACACCCACCCCCTTCATTTCATCACTTCTGGACGGATGTAATGAGTCTGGAAAGACAATGCAGGAGGGTGGAGCGGTCTACAACTCCGGTGGAATAATGGGCGTTGGAATTGCGATTGTAGCAGACTCGCTGGAAGTTCTAAGAAAATACATCTTCGAGGAGAAGGAACTCTCGATGGATGACTTACTTCAGATCCTAGCAAATGATTACGAAGGGCATGAGGAACTGAGGGTCAGAGTAGAGAACGATCCATCGAAGTACGGTAATGACATTGAGAGAGTTGACATCCTTGCAAGAGATACAGGAAGAGCATTCTGCAATTCAATACAGAGCAGGATGACAACAAGAAATGGTCCATATCATGGAGCCCTCTTCTCTGTGTCCATGTATATTCCCCAAGGGGAGGTCCTTGGAGCAACTCCTGATGGAAGAAAAGCTGGCTATATGATCTCAGATGGGGTTTCGCCCACTCAGAACAGGGATGTCAACGGACCTACTGCGGCGATGAAATCGGTTGCTAGACTCGATCATACACTGTGCTACAACGGAACTCTCTACAACATGAAGTTCACACCTGACTTTTTCGATACTGAGTCGAGAAGAAAGAAGTTCATCAGCATGGTTGACGCATACTTCGGAATGGGTGGATTCCATGTTCAGTACAATGTGGTTTCACGAGAGACCCTTGAGGATGCCAAAGTCAATCCTATGCAGCACAGAGACCTCATTGTTCGTGTAGCAGGATATAGTGCATACTTTATCGAGCTTGATCCATTTGTGCAAGACGAAGTGATAGCACGGACTGAGTTCTCTTGACTCAACGGCAGATTTAACATTTCCATGAGACAGTAATCATTTGTTAAACATCTAGCGAGTTGTGACAGATGGGTTATGACGTAGTGACCTTTGGAGAAGTAATGCTTCGCCTCTCCCCTCCTGACTTCAAGAGATTTGAGCAAACTGAGAACTTTAACGCTCACGCAGGTGGCGCTGAGATGAATGTTGCTGTAGCATGTGCGAGATTAGAGTTAAACTCAGCCTACGTCACCAAACTAGGTGACAACTCCATTGGCCATTTCATTCGAAACAAAGCACGTGAACATGGGGTTGACACATCTCACATTCTATGGGATTCAGACAGTCGATGTGGAGTTTATTTTGTTGAATTTGGGGCGGCCCCTCGAACTAATCGTGTAATCTATGACCGGAAGGAGTCCGCAATAAGTAAGATAAAACCGGGAGAGGTTGATTGGAAGAAAATCCTGAAAGGCACAAAATTATTTCACACCAGTGGTATCACTCCCGCCCTTAGTGTTAGTTGTGCGAAGGCAACAGATGAAGCTCTCAGGCTAGCGAAGGAGCAGGGAGTCAAGGTGTCTTACGATGTTAACTATAGAGGGAAACTATGGACTCCCAAAGAGGCTCAGAAGTTCACAGAACCTGCCTCAGAGTTCATTGACGTTTTAATCACGACAGAAGAGGACACTAAGGTAGTCTATGGGATTGAAGGAAAAGACTACGAGGATGTTGCAGCGAAACTGATTAACAAGTTTGGATTCGAAGTAGTCGTCATAACACTGAGAGAAACCCCATCAGTCTGGTTGAATAAGTGGTCAGTCTTTGCATATTCTGATGGCAAGGTCTTCAGAAGTCCTGTCTATGACGTGGAAGTAGTGGACCGTCTAGGTGGAGGCGATTCGTGTAGTGCAGGATTCATTTACGGTTATCTTGAGTTGAAGGACTTGCAGAAAGCAGTTGATTTCGGTTCAGCATTCTCAGCATTGAAGCACTCAGTCCCTGGAGACTTAGCATTTATCTACAAGTCAGAGGTTGAGAAACTAATCAAGGGACGCGAGAGAGGCCTTCGCATTGATAGGTGAGTTTAGATGTGGACAAAAGAAAAGGCAATGAAACTGATCTATAACACCGGTCTCATACCGATAATCCGTGTTGAGTCTGCAGATATTGCTTTCAAGGTGGCAGATGCGTTCCTTGAGGGAAATATCAACATCATTGAAGTGACGATGAGTGTTCCCGGTGCCATTGATGTTGTGAAACAACTTATTGAGAAATTCGGTGACAAGGTTCTGATTGGTACCGGAACAGTCGTTGATGGGAAGATGGCAGAGGAGGTCATCAAAGCCGGAAGCGAGTTCATTGTAAGCCCAAACTACTCACAAAATCTAATTGAAACTGCAATCAAGCATAACAAACCCATAATCCCAGGAGCTCTCACACCTACAGAAATCTTTGATGCTTACACGATGGGAGCAGATGCTGTGAAAGTCTTCCCCTGTGGAACGGTGGGAGGGGCTGCGTATCTGAAAGCCATCAGAGGTCCCTTACCGCAAATCCCCCTTGTTCCAACTGGAGGAGTTAATCTTGATACAGCAGGACCCATGCTTGATGCAGGCGCTTATGCTCTTGGAGTAGGTGGAGCTATCACAGACAAGAAAGCAATCAAGGAGGGTAGGTTTGAGGTGATTACCGAGAACGTCAGAAACTTCCTTGATATTGTAAAAAAGCACAGAAGCTAGGAAGGGAAACAACTAAATCTAGCTCTGAGCCAGCACGTGGGCATTGGAGCGCACCAAGATGACTCATGACTTACTAGAACTCATGCGAGAGCGACTCGCAATTGGACTTGAACGAGAAGCGACAATTGACGCCATCGAGGGATGGGAACGAACGGCACAACTTACCTTGAAGGAAGGGCCTGTATACCACTTCATCGTAAAAGACAACACTATCACACTTCATGAAGGACCATTAGATGATGCAGACATGAGAATTCAGAGTGATGAAGAAACAATACGCAAGCTTTTCCTCGAGGAAATGAGTGCTACCGCGGCTCTCTTCAAAAGGAAGTTGAAGGTGAAAGGGTCAACCTCCGATCTAATGAAATTAAGACACATCTTCTAAATATTAGGGGAGAATGAGTGGCAATGAATGTGAAGATAGTCAAGAGGTTTGAAGAAATAGTCGGAGCAGAATTTGTATCAACAAAACCTGATGTTTTGTTGACATATTCGCAGACCGCATCAATGGCAGTCAAACCAGTCATTCCAGCTGTTGTCGTTCGGCCAGCAAATGCCAATGAAGTTTCTCAAATCCTAAAACTAGCAAATAAGTACAAGGTGCCAGTGACTCCCCGATCGGGAGGATCAAGTCTTCAGGGTGAGGCAATACCAAAACCTGGTGGAATAGTGGTTGATTTATTGAGGTTGGGGGGGATAACGCTTTACGAGGATCTCAGATCTGTGACGGTAGGGGCTGGAGTCACTTATGGAGAGTTAGACAAATTCCTAACAAAACATGGCCTCTTTCTGCCGGTCTATCCAGAGTCTTCTTTGATTTGTACTGTAGCAGGTAATGTTGCAGTTAATGGTGCTGGGCCTGGTTCAAGTCTCTATGGTAGCATTGCAGAGATGGTTCTTGGTCTTGAGATTGTCCTACCTGATGGTACAGTCATCCAGACCGGCTCAGAAGCCAATCCAAATGCTCCTGGACCATTCATTCGTTACGCCTTTGGTCCGGATCTAACAGGTCTGTTCATAGGGTCACTCGGAAGTTTCGGAATTATCACAAAGGTATCGGTGAAGACATTCAAGCGAATGAAGTACTTCAATTACAACATGTATGGGTTTGATACCGAACAACAGGCAGAGAAGTTCCTAGTCGAGGTAAAGCAGAATGATATCAATGGTCTCTTTACTTCGATCTATTCGGGAGAAGTTCTTGACCTGTTCATGGATATGCTGTCTGAGGAACTCGGTTTTCCTAGTTTTGAACATTCAAGACGTACTGTATCAATGACAATAGGTAGAGTACGAGAGGACATGGTGGAGAGCGATGCCAAACTTGCTCGTGAGATTTGTGAGGACTTGGGAGGCAAGGTGTTGGAGGTTCCAGAGATGCCACAGCAGGAATGGGAAGGTCGATTCTGGAATTTTGTACGCGCCTCATACTTACACGGTTGGCACTGGAGAACACTTTACCATCATCAGACACCAACCAATTCACACAAGTCAGTGGACATCATAATGGAAGCGATGGACAAGTACAAATTCCTAGGCCACACCGCAGGATTTCATACTGGACATTCATCAATGAACCTATATCCTCATCTCTACTTTGACCCCCAAGACAAAGAAGAGGAAAGAAAGGTAGTAGAAGCCCATAAAGAAATCGCGAAGACATTGTTCAGATCAGGCGCAGTCCCATTCAAACTTGCAGAGTATTGGAAAGATGCGATTGAAGACATGGACGACTATATGGCATTCCTCAAGCTACTCAAAAACACCATCGACCCGAGTAACATAATGAACCCAGGAGTCCTAGGAGGTATCTAACGGATGATAGAGATAGACCTTGATGAACTCGTTGAGAACTTGATGCAATGTCGCAGATGCGGCATCTGTCGTAATGCTGTGTACGAAGATAGAGGATTTGATGGAGTCTGTCCAGTCTGGAGGAACTCTTCCGGCTTTGAAACCAGTTTCATGCGTGGTAGAATTCAAGTGGCACTAGCTCTGCTTGATGGCACACTTGAGAAAACACCAGAGAATGCTGAATCGTTATTTACCTGCACACTCTGTGGGAATTGCACTGAAATCTGTGCAGCAGAGTTCGACCCGACTGAGTGCCTTGAGAAGGTAAGAGCAGTTCTAAATGATATTCCCAATGACGTTCACGACACCATTGCAGAGAAAATCATGAAATATGATAATCCATACGAGGAAGATAACAAGATCAAGCGGAACTGGGTCAAAGAGGTCGGTTTCGATGTCCCAACAACTGGAGAGGTGCTCTACTACACTGGTTGCACAGCAGGTATGAGACTGCCAAACATAGCCAAGTCCACTGCTAAGATTCTCAAGGCAGCTGGCATTGATTTTGCAGTACTTGAAGAAGAGCCGTGTTGTGGTAGCGTCATGCTTCGCACAGGAAGAGTAGAAGATGCACAGAAGAATGCTGAGAAGTTTGTAGAGGTCATTAAAAACTCGGGAGCCAAGAAGATACTCGTGACATGTGCAGGATGTTTGAAGACTCTCAGGAATGATTATCCAAAGCTCGGTTTAGAACTTCCAGAGATCCTTCATATAACTGAAGCCCTTCAGGAGATTGTCCAAGGAAAGAAACTCAAGCTAAAACCACTGGGTAAGGGAGTAAAGGTAACATACCATGATCCATGCCATCTTTCGAGGGCTGCCGGGGTCTATGATGACCCGAGAGAGATAATTAGATCAATCCCAGGTGTTGAACTCGTGGAAATGGAGACCAACAGAAACACTGCGATGTGCTGCGGTGCTGGAGGAGGGCTCCGATCATATGATGCAGAATTGTCTAAGAGGATGGCTGCAGATAGAGTGAAGAGTGCAATGGAAATTGATGCTGAAATAATCGCTACTGCTTGTCCATTCTGTGAAAATAATCTCGAGGCAGGTGCGAAACAGATTGAAAGTAAGATTCGTGTCGTTGATGTTGTAGACTTGCTTGCTGAAAGTCTGAAATGAAAAAAGAAGATGGGCAAACGCTACACGAAGTAGCGTCAGCCATAATTGATTGATTATGAATTTGAACTAGTAGCCGCCGTCCCTATCGCGGTATCCACCACCGCCACCACGACGGTCTCTACCGCCACCTCGGCCGCCTCCGCCACCACCATATCTTGGTCGGCGCTCGTGCTCTTCGGCGCTCATATCAACTTCATTGTTGACTTCTTCAATGGCTTCCTCGGCCTCCTTCAGCGTGCCATATCGGCCTATGTTGAGCCGGAGGTGTCCTTGGAAGAGAGTAGTATAACCATTCTCAAGACGATAGGTCTTTTCATCCACGACTTCATCAATCGCGGCATCCCAAAGTGGGACGGTCACAAGACCAGTGCTATCACCAACAACTGTGTCGCATACGCGGTGCTGTTCTCCGTCAGCTCTGGATGTCACTTCCCTGACTTCGCCTTTTTCGATGACCTTGAACGAAATGTTCACACTCTTCATTCTCGGTTTCAGTTCTGAAATCTGAGCCTCAATTGGCTCTCTCTCTTGATATCCCATAATCTCTCACGTCTTTGATTTGCAGGTCTTCAAAAGTAGAATCTTCCTCAGGGATCGCAAAGCTGTGCCTGGAACTCTGGAGCTTGTGATTCAACTAATGTTTGAGGGCACTGCTATCCTTCGTGGTAGTACATTTCCCTTTAAACTCTTAGCTAAACCTTGAAAATCACAGAAAAGGTGGACGATGGTGGACACCTAAGACTTGGTGCCCGATTTTGCGGGCTCGAGGTCCACCCTCTTTTGTTATTTTGAACATGAGTGGCGCTCCAGTGCACACATTGCTAAGACACTTCTCTGAACCCTCGGGGGTGAGAGATCCGAATTTCCCTGCAGAAGGATATTCGTATACGCCATTACAAATGTGTCGCATCGTTCCCACGACTTATCGACGATGCTTGGAGCAACGGGGCATCCGACCAATCGTCCACCATACTGTACGCAACATACCAACATAAGTGTTCTGAGTATGCAACTATTCTATACTCATAGAATAACTTATAAGAAATTCACCGGATTTTGCAGGAATAGAGCCAGAGGTGACATATTTGAACGGAATAAAGGTCGCTATTGTTGGAGTAGGCAACTGCGCAAGCGCACTTGTGCAAGGTGTTGAATTCTACAAAGAAGCCAGAGCAGATAGTGAGAATATCGGGCTCGGACATCCGGACTTTGCAGGTTTTCACATCAAGGACATCCAGTTTGTTGCAGCCTTTGATGTTGCTAACACCAAGGTAGGCTTTGATCTTTCAGAGGCCATTTTTGCCAAACCAAACAACGTGATGGCTTTTGCCAGCGTTCCGAAGACAGGTGTTGAAGTAATGAAGGGACCTGCACTTGATGGTGTTGATGACATGCTCAAAGCGCTTGTCACTGTTTCAACAGTCAAAGATGCCGATGTGGTGAAAGTTCTCAAGGATTCAAAAGCAGAGATCCTCATCAACCTTATTCCCGGTTCAGCAGAAGAAGCTACCAAGTACTATGCGAACGTAGCTCTCGAAGCTGGTTGTGCTTTCATCAATGGTGCCCCGATTCCTATTGCATCAGATCTTGAATGGAGTAAGAAATTCGAAGAGAAAGGTCTTCCATTAGTTGGAGATGACATTCAAGACCAGCTGGGCTCTACAGTACTTCATCGCAGCATCCTCCAGCTCTTAGTATCAAGAGGTGTCCATGTAGACAAGAGCTACCAGCTCGATATTGGTGGTGGGGCTGAGTCGCTCGATTCCCACTACAGAGGAAGGATGAGGAAGAGAGGGGTGAAGAGCGAGGCAATCAGTCAAGATCTTCCATATGATGCACCACTCGTTGCTGGATCAAGCGATTTCGTTTCCTTTATGGACAATAGCCGGGATTCATTCTTCTATATAAACGGTCGCCAGTTTGGCGGTGCACCAATCAAGATTGATATCAGAATGGAAGTCACAGACGGTCCAAATGCGGGTCCAATTCTCATGGATACAATCAGAGGAACAAAGCTCGCTCTAAAGAGAGGTCTTAGTGGGTCTCTGGAATCGATCTCAGCATATGGCTTCAAAATGCCTCCAACACCCACAACAATGTACAGAGCTGAGAGATGGGTGGAGGAGTTCCTTCTAGGAAAACGAAGACTCTAGGGAACTACTTGTATGCTTTGAGATAGTCGTCAAGCATAGTTTTAAGCTTGTCAATTTTGCTAATGACGAGGAATTCAGTTTCCTCACCAATCTCACTGAGGGTTTCATTGAAAGAAATGACACTATGAAAATCTTGTATGAAATCCTCTTTAGCAGCTTTAGTTCGGGCTGCTGGATCGAAGACAACAATTCTATTCTCAGGTTCGAAGTTCACGACGATGCTCCTATTCAAGTACATCACTTTCTTGCACTTAGGACATTGAACTCGATTTGCTTTGCCAGTTTTCAACGCATTGATCAAATCTCGGTCTTCAGACAAATCGATATGATCCACTACATCTGTTTCATAGACCTTCTTGCATTTTGTGCATTTCACTTCTGCTAGACTTGTACTGGTCAAAATTGTCACCTAAACAAAATAGAATCTCTTTGGTTGCCTCTTAAGAATTCCGTACTAGTCAATAATCCTCAGAATCGGTTTTTTCATCATCATTTCTCGTGTTCAAAGACTCTTCGTCATGGATTAACTCATCTTCAAGAATATCTTGGAGCATATCAGACTCTTGTCCCTCAGTCTTTCGTTTGAATAGAATCCCTGTAATAATAACAGTTAGGGCGATTGATGCTACAACAATAGGCATTGACTCAAAGAATCCTCCTCCCAAAGTGAGTCCGAAAAGAGCAATGACTGCTCCAGCGATTGTCACAGCTACTTTTCCTGTGAAATAGCTGATTATGAACTTAGCAGTGTTATATTTCGTGAGGCCAACATAGACTATCAAAGGATCATCTGGGACTGGTGAAGCTGCTGCAATGAACAGTGCAAGCGCCCCCCATTTCTCAACACGCTGCTTTTCTGAATCTAGAGATTTCAGTCGCTCCTCAGAGAGAACTACTCTTGACCCTCTGACAACATAGAAATGAATCAACTTTGCAAGTGTGGCAGTTATTGCCACGATTATTCCTATGAGGAGTGCCTCTGTTATTCCAACAGGTCCTAAGATTGAGAAGGTCAATACTGCAGCTCCAGCAAGGACCATATTACTAGGACTGAGAAATGGAATCATGTTGATAGCAAAGCAGATGATGAAGAGACCAACATACCCCTGACTAATCATGTCTGTTATGAATTGGAAAATATTCTGCATGTCAAGGGCACCAATGCTACTGCTTGATTTTCTAGATCAAACTGACACCTTTTCAACAACAACTCTTTGAACTCCATCCAGAACCTTGAGTGAGCTCTCCAGGTCTGTAAGGTCTGAGCTGAGTTGTCCGGGGTTAAAGTAGCACTCGTAGAAACATCTTGTTCCTCGGAGACACACACCCGTTGAAAATAGGAGATCAACGAGACCTGCCTTCTTGAATATTTGAGATAGTTTGGTCAAGAAGTCATTTGTGAGTTTTCCAATCTCGAGACTGAGAAACAATACTTCGTCGCTCTCGAGAGGAAATATCTTAATGAGTCGGTCTTTGTGCACTAGCACCATTAGACCTTGACCTGTTCCCATGGCGTTTTTGAAGGCAGTTGGGAATTTTACGGTCTCACTTGCATCAAAAACTAGTACTTTTCCGGCGGTTGCGCCTTCATAGGTTTCGTCTGCCATCAGTATTTGTCTCCGTAGCGAAATCCTGATGATGTAAATTGTAAGAGTTGAATATAAGTGAATCTCTACTGTTTGGTCTGATGTGTGGCCCTTTTGTAGTATTGTCAGAAACACTACTCTGACATGTAATGAGACTGACCGAGGCTGAAAAAGAACCATTTCACAAGATGCGTGAAGTATCGGAATTGAGAACACAGTTCCAGTGCGAGTATCGACTGCATCTCAGGCACAAATTTGGAGATTCACACTCTCCAGCTAGTGTCACTGGGACAGAGTTGCATCGGCGTGTGTCAATCCAATCAGATAGTCAATATACAGGGAAGACAGAGAGCCGGATTGCACCCATGCTGATAATAATCCTGACCCTGATTGCAGGGGTCTTGTGGATTTTGTGGTGATTGGATGAGTGGTTTGGCTAGTCTGATCATGATGGTAGTGTTCATCGCTGGAGTTATTCTTCTTCTTGCACTACAGCCAAGAACAGGTTTTGCTACAACTGGAATGAAGATGAGGCGAGCGATTCCAGCTCCATGGAGCTTATCAGAATTTCTCAAGGAGAGGCCTAATCGATGGAAGGTCAATCAGTTTTACTTCTTCTCCGAAGAGAACGTTAGGTCCTTAGGTCACAGGTTTGTTGGAAGACTTGATGGAGCGATTCTCCACCATGAAAAAACACCGATATTGGACCTTGTCATTGAGTACAAGTTTCCTTTGAAGCATCTGCCAAAACAGGCAAATCCAGAGGATGTCTTTCAATCAGGTCTCTATGCACTGGCACTTCTTGAGAGTGGTATTTCATGTTCATCAACAAGGCTTGTAACGGTCTACTGTTTACAAGATAAGGCAAAAAGATGCCTTGACAAGAAATCAACCAAAGAATGTTGGCGATGTAGTGGTGGTAAAACATACGTGACTCGATTCAAACCAAAGAATGTGCTCAGAAAGTTAGGAAGACTGGATGAAGTCTGGTACAATGGAAAACGGCCTAGACCTACTCAGGAACAACGTAACTGCAGAGTTTGTCCGTATAGCAAGGACAGATGTAATTACTCCCTAGTCTGACGAGGACAACGAAGGATACAGCAACACAGACCTTTTTACGTCATAGACTCAACACAAAGATACCATGGTTCATTCATTGACAAGACTCCTGACACATGTGATGACAGCTAAAAGAGACCTCAAGCGTGTCTACTACACCGCACGAAATCAGGATACAAAATTCGATGCAAAGGAGCTTGTTGCAGCCACAATTACACTACAAAAGTTGCTTGAAGACCTCCTTACTAAACGTCGCACTATTCGCTTGGCCAAAAAGGTACTTGAGGATCGAAAGGCTGAGCTCAATCTTCGACGTTGGTCAACTGGTTTTCCAAGACGGTCAAAAGATTTCCTTACGAAGTCGAAGAAACTAGAGCAGCAGCATTTACGAAAATATCAACAGGTCCTCTTGGAATACATAAATGGAATCAACAACGAGTTGACAAAGTGGATTGAAGATATTGAAACAATGAAGGGATTACCTCGACCACCCAGAGGGTAGAATCGCATTATTTTACTACCATCGTAAACGAGCAGCCATTCCGCCAAATGACTTCAGTTGTGCTCCTGATTCAGTCTGGTTTGAGAAAACCATCAACTTGCTACCATATGCGGTTACTTCGTCATAGAGCTCATCCATCTGATCAGAGAGATCTTCGAGCACCATTATAGTATCCACTCGTCCTTCACGCATTGCATCCATGACTTCTTTCTTACCATAAGTCACAGTGTTTAGACCTTTCATCAAGTCTTCTATGAAACTGTCCCAAGCCTGTCGTTCAGCATAGATCTCAGTCTCACGAAGAACCCGTGATGCTTCCTTCATGGCTTGGTAGAGACCGGTCTCGTCGATTATGCTCACAGGGATGATAGTCTCTGCAACCTTCTCGCGGAGTCTATAGTCAAGATCACCCTTCTCCAGGAACTCTTGGGCACGGATTGTATTCCCTCCCAGGACAATTGCATCAACGTTCTCGAGATCATCAAGCAGGAGTGTATTGAGTAATCGGCCCACAAATTTGAAGAACTCCATCATCTTCTCCTCACGGAGTCGCATGTATCTCTTTGCTGATTGACCTCCAGCTCGTGTCTTTCCAATGATGTAGAAGTCCTCATCACGAATTAGCTCCATGTGCTTTCCCCGGAGATATCCGACGGTTACTTTTCCACCTTCAATCAGAACGATTACAACCAGACTCTTGGGTTTCGTCATGTTCTCAAGTTCTTCAGTGACAAACTCTCGCCCACAGAGATAGATGAACTGAGAGATCGGTATGGGTGGGACTACTAATTCTCGAATCTCCCTCTCGGTACCACCTTCTTCCTCAACACCGTAGAAGAATGCTAAGCCATTATCAGGAAGCCCATCAATCTTTGTGAGTTCACTAAGTATTGCTGTGAGGTTGTCCGAAACATGCTTTCGGTTTGCCTTACTCTTGATATTCTCCGCACCCGCAAGCTCTGACTTTACGAAGCTGATGACATCGGTGAGGTTCTTAGAGGGAGGAACGTAAATAGTGGTGAACGAACTGTGGCGTCCTTGGTAAGCCTTGAGCTGCTCTACCTTTCGCCGGAGCTTGTGTCTCTCTGCGGACATGTTCTTCACCTTCATTCTATTACGGTTTTACTGATTTCATCAAAATCAGAGGCGGTTTATACCTGCCGACTGAGAATCCCGAGTGAGCGTATTTTAACATTGCGACATGCCACCCAAGTTGGCTCTCTTCATCCATAAAAACAGGTTTTTGGCGACAGATTAAAAAGGTGAACTCGTTGTTTCAGGTTCAAACAGGTGAAGGACGGATGGATAACCGCCAATTTACACTCACCCCATAGGGGGTAACTCATTGTACCAAAACAGAAGTAATGCGGCGTGTCTGTCCCTATTGAATCTAAACGTAGGAGTTTTGATTGACACATGAGCGAACAGTTGACTAAAGGAGAGAGAACCGTACTCAGAGAACTAATGAACCTAGGTCAGCGCGTTCCAGCTTCACAGCTTGCAAATAATCTCAATCAGGGTGAAGAACGAGTAATCTCAATTCTCAACTCACTGGCAAGTAGGAGTCTAGTACAGATTCATACTCGAGAGATTGTGTCGCATTCACTTACTGATGAAGGACTGGAATATGTTGATTCTGGACTTCCCGAGGTCCGACTCTTTAATGGGGTGAAGGATCTTGGTGGCAAGGCCTTCTTTGATGATGCTGTTGCTCATTCAGGACTTAATCCAAAGACCAAGGGCATCGCCATGAATTGGGCTCGAAAAAATGGATGGTTAGAGATATCCAAAGATGATGGAGCGACAGTGCTACGTTCTCTGGTTGAATCACCTGAATCTGACGTGTTGGATGTGCTCTCACAACTCTTTTCAGGAAAAGAGTCAGTATCTTCGACACATACCGATTCTCTGAACCAAGCTCTTGAAAGGAAACTGGTCTCTGAGATAATCACAAAGAAGTTCGAAGCTGAAATTGTTGGAACTAAGATCGGAGAAATAGACCGACTAGTATCTATGGGTGTGAAGGGCATTGGAGACCTTACTCCAGAGATACTTGCAAGTGGTGCTTGGAAGGAAGAGTCATTCAGACCTTACAATGTAGGCATCGTACCAGCATACGCTAACTATGGAAAAAAGCATCCATACGCAGAGTTCAATGACTGGCTCAGAGAGATTATGGTGGGTTTAGGCTTCACAGAATGGTTTGGACCTTATGTAGAAACGGAGTTCTGGGGCCATGACACCCTGTTCGTACCTCAAGATCATGTTTCAAGAGAAGTACAGGATCAATTCCGAGTTGCATCTCCTTATGATCATGGACATATTACGGATAGGAAGTACTTCAAGGCAGTGAGGGCAGTCCATGAGAACGGTGGTGACACAGGATCAAAGGGATGGGATTGGCCATATAGTGAAGAGATAGCAACCAGACTCTGTCTTCGTCCACACACAACTCCAGTATCAATGAGGTACCTCTATGAACATCGTGAAGGGCCTCAGAAGATGTTTATCATTGATCGAAACTTCAGGTCAGAAACACTCAGTGCAACACATGCACAGGAGTTCAATCAGTGTGAAGGAATCATCATGGACAAAGGATTGAGCCTAAGAGACCTGCTAGGATACCTCACATCAATATGCAAGGCAGTGGGTATTGAGAAACTCAAGTTCAAACCTGGACAGTTCCCTTTCACGGAACCGAGTGTTGAAACCTTCGGCAAACACGAAAAACTTGGGTGGATTGAACTTGGGGGTTCAGGAATCTTCAGACCAGAGGTCACGCAGCCCCTTGGAATAAAGGAGCCAGTCCTCGCTTGGGGGATTGGATCTGGAAGGCTCTACATGGCAGCAATGGGTATCAATGACATCAGAGATCTCTTCTCGCGAGATCTGAATTGGCTTAGGAGGAGCCATTTCGTGAGTAGGTGAAAGCTATGATCGTAGAATGTAGAATCGATGACCTTCTTTCTCTGATTGGAAAGAAACTGACCCTTGAGCAACTAGAGGACATGCTCTTTCTGATAAAAGCAGAGGTTGAGAAGATTGAGGGGAACATCATCGAGATAGAGGTGAATCCAGACCGTCAAGATATGTTGTCCACCGAGGGGATAGCACGAGCTGTCAGGTCATTTATAGGTCTTGACTCTGGATTGAAGAACTATACTGTGAAAAAGTCTGGAAAACAGATCATCGTAAAACCAGGTCTTAGCAAAATCAGACCATTCATTTGTTGTTCAATCATCAAAGGCATCCCAGCGGATGATGAGTTGATCAAGGAGTATATGCACCTGCAGGATGCACTTACATCAACACATGGAAGGAACAGAAGCAAGGCTAGCATAGGTCTCTACGTCTATGATGACCTTAAGTTCCCAATTATCTATGGACCCCAGACTCCTGAGAAAATCAAGTTCGTACCATTAGGTTTTGAGGTCGAGATGGATGGCCCAACAATTTTGACTGATCACGAAAAGGGAGTCGAATTTGGACCAATCATTAAGAGGCACAAGAAATGGCCACTGCTTTACGACTCAAGCAATCAGGTATTGAGTCTTCCACCAATCATCAATAGCAACAGCCTTGGTCGCATGACCACAGAAACCAAGAACCTCTTTGTAGAGGTTACAGGGACCCATCTTCCCACAGTCCATCAAGCCCTAAACATCATAACAGCATCTCTTGCAGAAAGGGGAGGAAAGATTGAGTCGATGACTGTGGTCTACCCGGATGGTTCTACAGATGAGACTCCAGATTTCAATCCTGAAAAGATGACACTCAAAATCGAGGACATCATTGCGTTAATTGGACTTGATTTGACAGAGGACGAGATAATCCAAGCTCTGGGGAGAATAGGCTATGGAGCAAAGGTCGTGAAGACAAAGCAGATACAAGTCCTTATTCCCAAGTTCCGGATGGACATTCTTCATCCTGTTGACATCATGGAGGACATTGCCATTGGATATGGATTTGATAATCTGGAACCAGCAATGCCACAGACAATGACCACGGGGAAGATCAATCCAGTGACCAGAATCAAGAACAAGGTAAGAGACCTCATGGTGGGTTTGGGCTATCACGAAGTCATGAGCTACATAATGACATCTCCTGATTTACTTAATGACAAAGTGCTTCGAGACCGACCTGTGATGACCACTGAGAATCCAAAGAGTCGAAACTACTCTGTACTCAGAAATTCGCTTTTGCCGATTCTTCTTGATTTCACCTCACAGAATCAGCATGCAGACTATCCACAGAAGATCTTCGAGGTCGGAGACGTGGTAATTCCTGATGAGTCCAAAGAAACACGTGTTGACCAGGTTCCCTCTATTTGTGGTCTGGAAACCGATGTCAAAGTTAACATCACTAAACTCATGTCAGAGATTGGATTCCTGTTACGAAACCTTGGACTTGAAGAGCGCTTTACTTTCGAGTCAGAGAAGAACTTAGATTACATAGAGGGCAGGTCTGCAAGTATCATAGTTGATGGTAACAAATGGGGGACGTTTGGTGAGGTCTCTCCTAAGATACTCTCGAATTTCGGTATTGGTTATCCTTTGGTAGCTTTCGAGATTTTCATTCCCAGGAACATGGATTGGCTTAAGTAATGTCAATCTGACACCTTGAGAATCTCCGCAGAAAAGATATATAGCAAGACCTGTGAAGTGTCAGAGTACATCCGGTAAGCGATATCCTAGGGTGCTTCTGCATGACTCAGAGAGATGATACTTCAGATGCCACATCTGACGATGGGTTCGAAGGATACAAGTTTCGAGTGGTTTTACTAGGTGAGGCAGCTGTAGGAAAGACGTCGCTTGTGAGGAGATACACTGAGAACGTCTTTGATGAGGAATACAAACAGACCATTGGAACGACCTTTGCCACTAAGGACATTGATGTGACCGATAGTGATGGCAACGTTCGTAAAGTTCGTTTGAATGTATGGGATATGGGAGGTCAATCGACCTACAGAGAGCTTCGCAGACAGTTCATGAAAGGTGCCTCAGGGGCTATTATTGTATACGATGTTACTCGTCCTGAAACATTCATGGCGATGAACAATTGGTTTGAATCATTCAAAGAAGTCTGTCCAGATTCACCTGTCATTATTAGTGCCAACAAGGTGGATCTTTCAGACATGAGAATGGTCCCTAATGAGCCCGGAATGATGCTGCAGGATTGGTTCCAAGCAGAGTATTTTGAAACTTCGGCAAAGACCGGCGATGCTGTCAACAATGTGTTTACACGCGTTGCGGAGGTTGTTCTGGAAAAGGCACTTTCGGAGAGCAAAGGTCCTCTGATGTGATTTCTTCCAGGTGAGGTGGACGGGAACATGAAAGTACGGGATTTCATGACTGCATTGATTATGACAGCTGAAGAAGACACTCTAGTTGTAGATGCCGCTAAATTGATGGCGGCTGAAGATATTGGGAGTCTTCTTATTACAAAGGCAGATGTTCTTGCAGGGATGATTACTCGTCGTGAGGTCATTGGTGCTCAGCTTCTCTCTGAGGAGTCCTTTCAATCTCTTCGTGTAGAAGATATCATGACCACACCTGTTGTGACAATTGGCCCAGAAGCGGACATTGGACAGGCAATTGCTCTAATGAATCAGACAGGAAAACATCACATACCAGTCATCGAAGGGAATGATATCATTGGACTAGTGGCTGCTACAGATATAATCAGAGTATTGGCAACAATGAAGCTCATTGCTGATGGTGCACCACTAGGTGAGGACTAAGCAGGTCTGTATTTTGGGATCTCGGCTTTGATCTCTTTCTTTAGTTTCAGAATGTCTCGTGCCTGGAGCTCTTTGCGTTTCTGATATCCACCCACAACACCAGCCCATCGATCAATATGGACCATGATTGGATCACTAGGCACTATTTTTGTAATGGCGTCTTTTGCCTCAGCCATCGAATCCAAGACAGCTCCAGCTTTGCAGCCCATCTTCAAAGACTTGATGATTGAATCAAGATGATCTGCAATCTGCATTGCTCGATCTGCTGGAACTGATGATGGAGCTACTGAAGGTGTAGGAGCTGGTGCAGGGGCAGGTGTAGGAGCTGGTGCAGGTGTTGGAGGAGGTGCAGGCGCAACAGGGGCAGGAGCTGGAGCAGCAGGAACTACTGGAGCTGGCATTTCCTTGATAATCTCAAGCATTTCGTTACGCAGTTTCTCCATGGATTCTTGTACAAAAACCCGGATCGCCCCTACTTCCTGAACCACCATTGAAGCCAGGGCTTCTTGATTGTCAGCAGCTGGAGCAGCTTGGGCTTGTTTTTCTAGAGCAGCTATGATTTCGTCCTTAGCGACACGTACCTCAGATTTTATCTCAGTGACTGTGCCCAGTATTGTAATCATTCGTTTGAGAGTTTCACCTAGTTGGTTGATGCTATCTTCGATCTTCGTCAATCGGCCAAGGAATTGCTCTGCCATGATGTGTCACCTGTGTCTGGAAATTCATCCGAATATGGAAAATCTCCAGTATAATCCTTACTATGATGAACCCATAACACTGTTGTGTCATTTTACGTAAACGGTTCAATACTACGATGATATACTCAGAACTATTATTAACCAAACCTAAGCAGATATACTTGGTAGTGAAACTTAGGACTGAGAACAATGTCAACTTCTGATGTATCACACATGTTCAAACTGGTAGCCCTTGGTAACGGGGCAGTGGGAAAAACCAGTTGCATTAAGAGATACACAGAGGGTAGCTTCAGTGAGAGATACATAGCCACTATTGGCACAACCTTTGCCTTGAAGACTGTAGACACTGTCCTACCAAGTGGGAGTACTGTTACAGCTCGAGTAGTTCTATGGGATCTGGCAGGTCAACCGACCTACAACGAATTAAGACGTAGATATATGGCCGGGGCTACAATGGCCATAATAGTATATGATGTGACTCGACCTCAGACCTTTCTAGACATTGGTGAATGGTTCACCAAGTTTATCACTGTGTGTCCAAATGCTGTCGTTGCGGTTGTAGCAAACAAAATAGACCGCGAGGACAGACTTGTCCCACCAGAAGCCGGCAATATGGTCAATCAGTGGTTAGATGTCCTTCACTACGAAACCTCAGCCAAGACTGGTGAGAACGTAGATACTCTCTTCACGGATTTGGTCCAACGAGCGATTGCTAAACAAGCGGAATTGGGTTCGCTCGATTCGCTTTCAGGGACCCAACCACCAAAACCATTCAAGCTAGGCGTCTGAGAGGACTACTAGGAAGGATATGGATGGTTTCTAAAACTCAGTATTTGAGAGGTGCAATTGGACATCTATTTCTGCTATTGGTCAATTTCTCAGTGCTTGTTGGAATAATTGAGAGCCTTCAACTCTTTTCACCAACATTACCTTTCCTTAATATATTGGTCTTAGGGTATATGCTAGTCCACACCTTCGTCCTTCTAGCAGTACAGCAAGGCGTTCAGATTTTAGAATTCATAAAAATGAGGACCCCAACCATTCTCATCCTGTACTACTTCGATGTTGGCGACGAGGAGACAATAACAATACCTCTTTTTGACCCCACAAAGAATCGTCTTGCAGTTATCATTCTCCTACTTGTTATTACTGGTGGTCCAATTCTCTATCCAATTTTCGCAATCTATGGATTTCTCCTAGTTTGGGGACACCTCACCATAATTGCACTAGACCCATCAAGAATTGTCCAGTACTTTGGGATATTCCTAAATTACGCTCCACCGTTACTTCTCATTATAGCAGGAGTCATTGTTATATCAATCGTGATGATAGAGAGACGGCATGTTTAGGATTCGTCATCCTGCTGCAATTCAACAACGACTTAGCTCTGCGAGAAATTTATTTTTTCGATCCATGGATGGTTGCAGATAACCATTCTACCTAGCAAGAAACGCGAGGTTGAACTTGGCAATCATGCAGGCATTTAAATTACAGAGCGCCTCTATGATGTCGATAGACCTTGAAGAGACCTGACGTTGTAATTGTTGGAGCTGGATCCGCTGGATGCGTTACTGCAAGAAGATGTGCTGAACTTGGATTGAAGACACTCCTTTTGGACAGAAAACCAAAGAAAGAAGTCGGACAGAAAGTATGTGGAGATGAAGTCAGTAAATCACACTTTGAGGCAACGGGAATCGAATATCCGGCGGATGATGAAATATCCTCTGTAATTGCAGGTGCCGATGTTTATCCACCAAATATGAAGAACGAGTTGCGGGTCCGAGGATGGTCAGAGTTTGATGGCTGGACTGTGAACAGACTATCGTGGGGACAGCGGCTCTTACAAGAAGCGATTGATGCTGGCGCCAAATTCCTTCCAAACATCCATGTTGGCATGCCTATGGTGATAGGAGAGCAGGTAACAGGTGTTGAGTACAAGGACCTCTCATCTGGGCAGGAGGTCATTGTTAAGAGCAAGATTGTTGTTGATGCTAGCGGTTTTGCTGCAGTAATCAGAAACAAACTAGAAAGTTCTTTGATTGAGAATGACATCGACAAAAGAGACATTGCCCTCTGTTATAGGGAGATACTCACTCTAAAGATGCCATTAGCTGAACCAGAAGTCGCTCGTGTCTTTCTTGGAGGAGAGATTGCGCCTCAAGGATACGCATGGATTTTCCCAAAGGGAGTCCAAGAAATCAATGCAGGCGTTGGGATAACCGGAGGCAAAGGTCGAGGGTCACCTAAATCACACTTCATAAAATTCAAGAAGAAATATCCACTTCTCTTTGGGACAGAGTTGATTGATGGAAAGGGGGGTGCAGTCCCAGTTCGGAGACCTCTCAAGAGTATGGTGGGACATGGAGTCGCTTTTGTTGGAGATGCAGCCCTTCAGGTTAATCCAATCCATGGTGGAGGAATTGGAGCTGGTATGAGAGCTGGAATAATCCTTGGCGAGGTTGTACGAGGAGCAATAGCAAGGAGAGACCTCTCTGCGACGGGTCTATGGTCGTACAACACTCGGTATCTTCCCAATTTTGGTAGGAGACTGGCATCACTCGAAATCTTCCGAAGACTTCTCCAAGGTGTTTCCGATGAGGATATGGACTTTGGCTTTGAAAGAAGACTCCTCGAGGCAAAAGATCTAATGGCTGCAAACGCTGGTGATGGAATCTCTCTTAGTATGGCAGATAAACTAAAGAGAGTGAAGAGAGGGGCAGGTAAGATATCACTCCTAATGAAATTGCAAAAAGCTGCTGGCTTAATGAAGAAGATGAATAAAGCCTATATCAATTATCCAGACAGCCCAGACAAACTCGAGGACTGGGAAGAGACAGTCTTAGGAATAATCGAATCAGCTAATTTTGAATAGAAGAGAAGTGATGGTCCCTTGGAGACCATCTACCTCTAGTACTTAGACATCACGAATACCATCTTTCACAACGGTGAAGACGGCTTCACCTTCAGGGAGATTAGGTGAGTCCACAAGACGACAGATTCTTCGCTCACCTTTTGATTTCCTGAGATAACAACGAGTCTGTGGTACATGTGCCAATACGTGACCACCCACAGGAGCTGTTGGGTCTCCAAAGAAAGCATCGGGTCGAGACATCACCTGATTTGTGATATAGACTGCCAGGTTGTTGATCTCTGCGCCTCGCTGTAGATGATGCAAGTGTTTGTTTAGTTTTTGTTGTCTTGCTGCAAGAGTGCCTCTACCAGTATATTCAGCTCTGAAGTGGCTTGTGACTGAGTCCACAACCAGTAATTTGGCATTATGCTCAGTCGCCATCTCCATAGCTTGGTCGCATAGCAATATTTGATGGTCTGAATTATAGGCTCGAGCCCATACGACATTCTTCAAGACTTTGGCAGTATCCATTCCGTAGGCTTCTGCCATATCAACTAAGCGCTCTGGTCGAAATGTTCCTTCAGTATCAACATAGATTGCCTTCGCACTCAATCCTCCTTCTCCAGGAGGTCGTTGTACCATTACAGATAATTGATGCGCCATCTGGGTTTTTCCAGATCTGAAAGACCCATACATCTCAGTAATGGCTTGAGTTTCAAGTCCTCCTCCAAACATTTCATCCAGTGCCTTTGAACCTGTTGAGATTCGACCAGCAATCTTTCGCCGTTCTAGAAGAAGATCTGCAGTTTCAAAACCGATATCAAGCATCTCACGAGCTGCCTTGATAATCTTAGTAGCTGTGGTTTCACCGATTGATCCTGCCGCAGCAAGTTCACCGGGTGAAGCAACAGCGATTGCTTCAACACTCTTGTAGCCAGATTCGGCTAATCGTTTTCCAATAGCTGGACCTACGCCGGGAAGATCCGTGACTTCAATACCAGAAACACTGGAGTCGTCGCCTCCAACCTCATTCAGGGTTTCCTGTTCATTACCTTCAAATTCCTCGTAGTCAATTTCATCGTTGTCTTTTTCTGCATCTGCTTCCTTCTTTGGTGACAAGTAGAAGACCTCCCTATATCACCCAACTTCTATCTATGAACTTCGTTGAGTATGTAGACGTGTTAGTGTCGATTCACTGCATATAAAAATGGCACTAGTGGACAAACCGAGTGAGGGGACTATATCGATTCCTGAGAAGTTAGCTCTCCATGCACAAACTATTCTTAGATCGACTAATTCTTAGATGTAACAGAATTCAATGAAAAGATGAGAATCTAACCACGTGTCAAGGTGACCAGAATGAACTCTTCTTGGGGAGCAATTCGGATACCACCCATGTTTGTCTGAATTTGGATGAATGCCAACTCTCCGCCTTCCTTAACGCCCCTGACTATTTCCCAAGTCTTGCCAATCAATGCACTCAGAAGAGCTGATATCTCCTCAGCCCTCTCTAGTGTGACTCCCCAAGTGTTAATGGGAAATCCTTCAGGACTGATGAAGAGAGCTGCATAGACATCTGGAAACTTGCTTGTGATATTTTGAATGATTCTCTCGAAAATCTCGCGTTTTGGCATTGCGGTCATGTTTTTGTGCACATCCATAGCAGTTTCAGGGTGTTCTGGTATCTGAAAGGTGTTAAATGGACAAAGAAAAAGCTTGTTGTCATATAACCAGTAGCTCAGGAGTGAAGAAGTATTGGAAGAAGAACTCATGTTTCGCATCATATTCGTTCTGACCTACTCCATTTTTGGTTCCATTCGTATCTACTATAGGAGCCAGACAATTGGCAGGGAGAGCGAGAAGGAAGAGTCTCTGATGGATAAACCAACAATCTTCCTTTCAGTTGTTATCCTTGCATACTTCGCATCGATGTTCATCTATATTCTAATACCAAACTGGATATTCTGGGCACACCTTGATCTCCATATTGTCATCCGTTGGGCAGGACTCGCACTTGCAGCCCTAGGTATTGGACTTCTGGCCTGGATTCATCATACGCTCGGACGGCAGTACGCGGCCAAATTGGAGATTCAAAAAGAACACGCACTAATCAAGGCAGGTCCATACAATAAAGTCAGGCATCCGATGTACACTGTCTTCATTCTGTTCTCTCTGGCTGTGGCATTAATCTCGTCAAACTTGCTAATGATTGTGTTTGCGATACTAATAGCAATTCCATTTCAGTGGATTACTCAAAAAGAGGAACGCATGCTGACCGACCAATTCGGGGAGGAATATCAGAGTTACATGAAACGAACAGGTAGGTTTCTCCCTCTAATTCGAAGAAAAGAGTGAAGATAGGGTTTTGAAACCTCGAATTAACTCGGTGAGTCTAGTGAAGTACCACGATGAGCTGTTAGAATTGCAGGGATCACGAGTGACCATTTCTCGTGTGATTTCGAGACTCACTCCAGCACCGCTCATCAACCTCTACGTTGGTATCATCTTTTCGTTAGCTTCACCAATTGGACTAGGACCAGTTCTCACTCCTTTGGCCTCGATTCTAATTTGTCTCGTCGTGATGGTTATTCTTCCCATTGCACCCATCGTGTACGAGGCTTGGAAAGGGAATGTAGACCTAGATGTGTCTGTGAGAGAGAGCAGGACAAAATTCTTTGCGTTCTCGATGATGTGCGATGTCATAGCGTTTGTTGTGTATGGATACTTTGGCTGTCACATCATGAGCACCCTTGCAGCAGCATACTTTTCTGTGACTGCAGGAGTTCTTTTAGTTAGCTGTAAATCAAAGATATCTGTACATGGAGCAGGAGTTGGAGGTCCGGGTGCAGCCCTAATCTACGTCTATGGCCCATTCGCGCTTTTTGTCGTCTTTGTCTGGATGCTAGTGATTTACTCCAGGGTAACCTTGAAACAACATTCTCTAAAACAGTCAATTACAGGAGTTATTCTCGCGGTTATAATCTCGTGGATCACCTATTTCATACTCTATATGTCATGAGAACAAAAATGTATATTCAATGATTCTGTATGATAACAGCTCATCTCTCGTAAAAAGAAGGAGTATTAATCAGTCTTATTCTTCCTCTTCATCACTCCACTTACAACCTAAAGAACAGTAGTAGACAATTCTACCATCTTTCTTTGTCTTTGTGATATTGGCATTTTTGAGAAGTTTCTTATTGCAGACATGACAATATTTCTCGCTTATGCTATTTCACTCCCTATTTCTAAATTCAAAGTCGTTTCTAGTACTGCTCGAACCTTATGATAATTATACGCATATATGAATGCAATTATTCCCACTTCTGAGAATGAATGATTCTCGCCCTTATAGACTTGAACCACTAAAATACATCCGATGACTAGAATATCGGAACTAGTGACTACTGGACTCAACCATAAGCAAAGAACACAACTTTCTTGGGGAGAAGCTATCAAAAACCTATTTTCGTTTTTTTCGTTTATTTAGCTTGAGGGAGAGAATGCGCATTCAATGATTTTGTACGAAAACAGTTCATATGTGAACTCTCAATTTTCTTACATGCAGTTATTATGCTGTCTAACTATAGGAATGCGATTCGAAAATGCAGGAACAAGTAATTTGTCCGTCATGCCAAAACCGCATTAGAAAAGGATCGACATTCTGTATAGGTTGTGGAAACAAAGTGCCTGAAAATTTGCCAACCGCCCCACCAGAACCCACACTCGAAGAACCTGAGGACTTAGATGACACAGAGGATCTACCCAATCTAGAAGACTCAGGATTAGAGGATCTACCACCCGAAACACCACCCGTCTCTGAACCAGAGGTCTTGCCTGCAGTTGATGAGGACCTTAGTTGGGATGAGTCTGTTCCAGCACATGAGCCACTGCAAATTGAAGAAAGCCTCTCGTCTGATGAGAAAACTTTGGTAGCGGGAGAATCAGAAGGACCACCCTTACTCCCAATTGGAGAGCCTGAATCACCTTCTGGTCGAAGTACAGATATGTCTTGGGAAGAGGGTGGTTATGAGATCAAAGAAGGAATGCCCTTCACAGAGGTTGAACCTCCGAGAGTTTATGATGAAGAAATTCCGGTGAGCACTGAAGAAGCTCTTGAGCACCTATTCCCTGAAGGTGCTCCCAAAGAGATTCGTGAAGAAACTAAAGAGGCTGTGGAGCACTTATTCCCTGAAGGAAGAGGAAGTACAACTACAACATTTATTGATGTAGTAGTTGGGAAACCAGATAAGGTGGGATTAAAGGGACCACTCCAAGAGCTTGAAACTCCTGCATGTCCCAATTGTGGTATTGCACTCTCTTCAGACGAGTTTGAGTATCCTCCCTATGTTTTTGATGCTATGGGGAAAGCACGGCTTGAGTACGGTGAACATCACCTACAAGAGAACGAACATGAAAAAGCAATTGAATCGTTTGAGATAGCAAAGATGCTCTTTGAAAGAGCTGGGAATGAGAAGGGTGTCGCAGAGAGCACGAAGAGAGTTGATATTGGATACGACGCTATGGCCAGATTCCATTTCGATCAGGGTGACAACCACATGAAAGCCCATGAGTTTGAATGGGCGATTGTACAATATAGGAAAGCAAGAGAACTCTATATGTTTAGTACAGATGCCAAGAAGAGAGCTCACTGTTCAGAGAAGGTCCGAGAAGCATACGTAGAGTGGGGGAAAAATCTGGAAACACAGGGAGACCACTTGTCTAAGCAGGGTGACTCAAGAGATGCCTTAGCAAAGTATCAAGAAGCGGCTGCAAAATATCGTGAGGGGCAAGACAATAAGAAACTCAAAGGTCTTGAGAAGAAGATAAGGAAAGCATAAATCCTCTAACTCGTCCTTGGCTTGAAACCAGTGAGTCTCAGGATATTGTCTCTAAATATAAGATCAATATCTTCTTGGGTATAGTTGAACTGGGGCAACAGTGACTTAACTGCGTTGTATTGTTCTTCGAGAATGTTATACCTAAATCCACGTGGGAAGAATGATGAGTCAGTACCAAATACAACCCTGCATGAAGCACCAGCTTTCAAAGCGCGTTCGAAGATTTTTGTGATTGTAAGGTCATACGGTAAGTATGTCATCCAGCTATTACTCCCGCTAGTATCCATCACGACATTGTGTGTTTGATACATGAGCATCAATACTTCACGGAAGAATCCTGCTCCAAAGTGGGCAATCATGAAATTCTGGTCAGGAAAGTCAAGTGCGGGTTTCTGAATGTCAAGAGGGTTTCCATATCGAAGATTCGCCTGAGTCCCAATGGTGATGCCAAAGTGGAGGATGACTAGCAGGTTTTGTTTTTTCGCCTCCTCATAGACAGGATATACACGTTCATCATATGCATGAAAGTCCCATGAACTAGGATAGAGTTTGATGCCTTGGAAGCCATCCTTTCCAGCTCGCTTTACCATATCAACTGCATTTTCATCAGCAGGATTGATATTGGCATAACCTAGGAACCGACCTGGAAACCGTTTCCGAGTTTCATTGAACTCGTCCCAGACTTCTTCTCCAATCATCATACCAATAGCTGTGATTCCATACTTGTCCAGTTCATCAGCCCACATCTGACCAGGATCCCAGCTCTCATCCGGAATTGTTAACTGTGGCATGTCAGTCTGAAAAGAAACCCTGCTCTGCATTCGTTCCAGTGAAGCCCCACTGGCTAACCATCTCTTTATTGTATCATATGTGAAGAAGTGTGCATGACTATCAATTACTTCAGTTCCAACTTTCGAAATCACTGCTATAATGTCCCCTAAAATTCTCTATAGTTATGTTTCAGCACCCTCATCCAGTAATAAGAGCTCACTTGTGGCACAGAATGCTCGGGAATCTAGATCCAGTCACCAGTTTCGAGCTTGCGTGGAATATAATCATCTGTCAGGTATTCGAAACTGTGGCTAGCGAAAGCCTGAATCTCAGCTTTCTCTTTGAGCTTGAGCATCAACTCCAGGTCTTCTACCCAGGGTTTGTTCCTCTGAACAAATGGTTCCTTCAACATATCCTTGACACGTTTGATGTCAGTAGGCTGCATAGGAATCCTGACTGCCTTTGGAATCTTGTACTCATCCAAGTCACGGCTTAATACACCCAATAGTTTTAGTTCGGGTGTGGCGATGAATGGAGATTCGTAGCTCAGTCTCTTACTGCCTCGTAGGAATACCGAGTAGATATAGTGTCCATAGGGGTCAGAGTCGACCAGTGCGAAGGCAGGAATCTCAAGTTCCTTGACTAACATCTTGAGAAAAGCTCTGGTAGCAATGTCACCCGAACCCTTTCCAGTGATCACAATACACGGCTGGCGATTCCAGTACTTTGCTTCAGCCAGTCGCATGACTGCGGCATCTTTCTCTGACAGTATGATGAATTCTGCATCACTCTCTACAATCTCAAGCTGATCCAAGAAAGGTGTAACAGCCCAACCACCAGTACCCATCTTAGTGAGATCAATGAGGTCGCCACCATCTCGGATGGTCACACGACCCATTGCTGACCCACGAGCAGATGCAACAACATGAATGCTGTCACGGGTGGTCTTAATCATAGAGGCCACATCTTCGATGATTTTGTCACTATACTTCTGTTCTCTGAACAGGTTAACATCGCTATAGTAGACCTCACGTTTAGTTGCGTGTAAATTGGATTTCAGTAGGTTGAACACAATCTCCATCACTCGTGCAGTTCTTGTGGCGTCGACCACTGATGCTAGTGAGTGATATGGACGCGAGATAGTACGCATTCCTAGAAGTAGGAGGTCTCGAATCTCATCCCAGACAATATTGTCACCCGACCTGCTTGGAATTTCAAAGGCGGGGCGACCACTTGTCATAGTATCATTGAGTATATCTAATGCCGTGTCCACAATCCGTTCAGTTGTATCATCAACTGCTAGACTCACAACTTGAACGGTTTCAACCTGAGGTAGGGCAATATGACCGGGCAGCTTTGCATCCTCTACTCTCTTATCTGCAGCAGCCCATTTTTCCTTTAGTTCAACTGCCAAATCTTCTACAGCTTTTGGAACTGGTAGTCCAGACTCTTTTCGGATTGCTTTTGGTTTGATCCGTTTAGGCGGAGCTTTGGGTTTCTTAGCACGTTTCTTCTTAGCAGGTGCTTTCGTCTTTGGAGCAGCTTTCTTTGGAGCTTTCTTCCTAGTTGGCGTAGTTGGTGTTTCTGTCACTGCCTCTTCCTTCTTAGGTGGAGTTTTAGCATCTTTTGTGGGTTTTGCAGCAATCACAGCTACTGGCTCTTCAGTCAATCGTGCCATTTCTTGTCTGCGTATCAGATCTTTCGCAGCGGCTACAATTGAATTGGCTTTGGCTGAACTTAGACCGTCGACTTTCTTCGCGACATTCCCAGGTGTTGCTCTCGCAAGTCGTGCAACTGAATCATAACCTGCTCGCTCCATTGATGAAGCGAGTTTAGACCCTAGACCCGGGACATCTGTAAGGGAGAGTCTTGGAGGGGCAACCTCATCAGTTGGACTTTCCTCTGAAGTTTCAACTGATTTCTCTGGAGTCTTGCCTGTCTTGACCAGATCCTTTGCAGCATCTACGAGTTTCCTCGCACCTGCTTTGCTCAGTCCATCCACTTTCTTGGCGATTGAGGTTGACCTAGCACGCGATATTTTCTCGACCGTTTCGTATTTCGCTTTCTTGAGTTTCTCCTCTAGCTTAGGTCCGACGCCAGGTAGTTGCTTCAGGCTAAAAGTACTCTCAGGAGCAGCTGGTACCTCTTTCTTCTTAGGAGGTTCTTTCTTCTTTGCTGGAGTCTTCTTTTTCTTTGCCGGTTTCTTCTTGGTGGGTGCTTTCTTCTCAGAAGGTGCCTTCTTCATAGCAGGGGCTTTCTTCTTAGTAGTTGTTCTCTTGGGTTTACTTGCGGCCTTTTTCTTTGTAGTCTTCTTAGTGGTCTTCTTTGGTTTCGAGTCAGCTATTACCTCACCCAAAGTTGCTTGAACGGTTTCTGGTTTCTTCTTCGACTTCTTGCGGCTCATTCAAGCTCACCTCCTTCATTATCTCCCACATCATCTAAGGAGATGTCTGCAACAAGATCAGTCCCAGCAGCATCTGTTTCTATTTCCTCTTGATCCTCAACAGTTTCGAATCCAGTGATTGAATCCCTAAGTTTGCTAGCGATTGTTTCAGCATCAAAGAGCGGTTTTCGTTTGCCAGAATTTACAATAGTTGTAAGGCTCTGTGCAAATTGGTCTGCGTACATAGCAAGAATCCCAGCACGCTTTGCTTTCCTTTGAGCAGTTTCTCGCCTTGTTATGAACCGTCTGAATCTTCTACCTGCATCCTCAAGTGCTAGTTTGATCTCCCTAAGGAGCACTTCATCTTCTGCCAAAGCCTGTTTACTCTGACCTTTGAACATGACATGAACGTATGCTCCCGCAACATGAATGAATACCATCAAGGGTCCACGAGGAATTCCGTTGTCGAATGTGGCTACTTTATAATTCTTCCAATTGACAGATGCTGTTGCTTTCCATGTGGCACAGTCGCTATTGTCTCGAAGCTTTGGTACTCGGTTTACAAAACGCCAGAGGACCATTGGAGCAGATGTTGCCGGTTTGATTTCTCCACCATAAGCTATGCAAACTTCTATAGCAAATGAGAGTCCCTTACCTGATGTCGGTTTCCTAGTAACTGCAGTAACAAAGTCTGGATTATAGGCAAGATCTATTGTTTGTTCGAACACCTCTTCACCCACCGGGACCACTGTGTCTGTGGGTGGGGCGATATAGTCTTCATTTGAGAATGATCGATAGAGTAACTCAACCTCTGTTTTTGACAGCGAGTCAGTTGGCGTGCTCATTTTTAGGTCATCAAGATGACGTCTTCTGAGGTCCTTGCTTGCATTGGACACAATCGTTTTTGCCTTGTTGGTGCTCAGTCGGCAAAATGCCTTTGTCAAAAATCCTCTCAATTCCGTTTCTCTTGTTTCCCTGAGCAGGTCTTGAAACTCACCAATTCGGATACTCGCAGGATGCGGTTGTGCATATTTTGGTTCCTCAGGGAAAGCGTTTACTCTTCTTGGATAAATGTGAACTTTGCCATACGGGTCAATGAAAATGATTGTCACATGAGAGTTAAGGAGTGAAGCCATCTCAGAGTAGATATCAGCGTATCCTCGCCGGTATTGGATGTTCAGATAATACAGTCTAATGTAGGTCCCATGATTGAACGGAAGGTCCATATCAACGGGTCCGCCAACGTGGTCCTTTGTGTTTGCAGTAGTAGTGTAGAAGTTTGTGACCGTCGCGTCATCCGAAGTGAATCGTTTTGATATGGTGAAAATGGGTTTTCCAGTAGTATTCTGGGCATCACTAAATGCTGATGGTGCACCAAAACCTTGACTCCCTCGTGTTTGTCTGAGTTTCTCAGATTTACTAGAAGCAAGATATATACCAAATTTTTCAAGATCAGTTGGGACCATTCCAACCCCTGTATCAAAGCAGGTGAACTCATAGACCTTGAATCCCTCCTCATCATCGACGGATACAAGATCAGGCATTTGAATTTCTTTCAGCTCTATGACCACAAGAGGCTCTCTCTTTGACAATAAAGGTCTTAGAGGCATTACGAATTTTCTGAACTCTGTGATTCGCTCTTCAATCGTTTCTTTACGCCTTGGTGGTATCTCAACTTCCTTTCCAGCCCTTACATCTCGTTCAAGCTGTTTACTAATAGCGATAGTATCAATCTGACCTTCCTCAAGTTTAGCACGGACTTCTTCTACAACCTTTGGATCCAACTGCTCTTGAAGTCGAGGTCGCCGCTTGGCCTTCCACCACCAACTCTCAAGTGCATCAATTGCATTATCCAAAAATTCAATCGCATATTGCGTGTGTTTGTTGAGTCCAGTTTCAAAACCCACTAGCTGAGTTCGCTTTCGCATGAATTTTGCAATCGTACCCTGTTTGATATCTCCTGAATCAGACATAACTGGTGCAGGGGATGGAGTACGGGGTGCCTTGGGTTTGTCATTCTTTTTAGGCTTGGACTTTTTGGGTGGACTCAATATAGTTCGCTCCAAAGTATGGATATGATATGCATCCCATGTCAATTCGCTAGGACAGGTTTCCTCACGAAACGGCATTCTGTGTTGAATAACGAGATTTCTTTTATCGTATATTAATGATTTCTGTCACTAATCCCCTCAAAACGTTTCTTTCTGCGATTTTATACCTCAGAGGACACTTTTGAAGTCATATCGAGGGTGAAACACGAGTATACTTGTTATTTTCAACACGTGTTCTAAGTGCATCGGCTATGAATATGGGATGAACAAACTTTTCCGTAGGATTAACATCGAAAACAAGAATGGAATAATGACACCTAAAATCATCAGTGCAATTGCATTATCTTCGATTCCGATTGTTGAACCGGGAGATAGTCTAGTTGAGTTGATACTCAAATCAATCAGGGAAACTGACATCAACGTGAACAGTGGTGATGTCTTTGTGATTGCGTCCAAGATTGTTTCCAAAGCTGAGAACAGACTAGTGAAGGCATCAAAAGTCAAGGTGTCAAAGAGAGCTAAAGAGATCGCAGAGAAGAATGGATTTGACCCAATCCATGTTGAACTAGCCCTTAGTGAATCCGTTGAGGTCATTAGAAGTGATGGTGTACTAATCACAGAAACTCATTCAGGTTTTATCTGTAATTTCAGTGGGATTGACAAGTCTAATGCCCCTGAGGAAGAGTATGTCCTGCTACCAACAAAACCCGACCAATCTGCAGAGAGTATTCGTGAGGGTCTCATGAAAGAAACAGACCTGAATCTTGCAGTGGTAATCTCAGACACACAGGGTCGACCCTGGAGAAAGGGCTCAGTCAATGTTGCCATAGGATGCGCAGGAATTAACGCCTTCAAGTATAACAAGGGAAAAACTGACCTCCATGGAAGAGTATTGAAACGATCGACTGTCTGTCAGATTGATGAACTTGCATCCCTTGCAGAACCACTCATGGGTCAAGCAGGAGAAAAAGTCCCAGTTGTTATAATAAGGGGTTATGAGTATCAGGACGGAAGTGAAACCAGTTCAGATATCATAAGGTCTAGAGATGAAGACCTGTTTCGATAATTCTGGAAAAAGAATTAGTGAGGGCTCAAAAAGAGAGCCCTTCAATTATATGAACTATCCAACCTTCTGGCCACAGCCGTTACAGAATCTTGCACCCTGTGGATAGGGTTGACCACAATTCATACAGAAGCCAGCTTGGCCACCACCAGGAGCACCAGCACCTGTGACTGTGACCGAATCTGGTTCACCATCTCCATCTCGGTCTTGATAGTGAATAGTCATCGACCCTGCTCCACCTGCAGGCGCTCCAGCTCCTGGTGCGGGGGCTCCACCTTCGATGACGCCACCACAATTTGGACAACTGGGAACATTGCCAGCATTGGTCCCGCAATAGGGGCACTTGCCTTGGCTTTGCGCGGAGGAAACGTTAGCAATTATCGAGGGAATCACTCTCTTCTGTTTGAATTTGAAGTCCATCGATCCACCGGATTTCAGCTCGACAATCAGTCTGTCACCACTCTGACTTGCATTACTGATTGCAATAAGAGGAAGAGCCATACTCTCCGTGTTTCCATCCTTATCTTTGTTATAATAAGAATCAGCAGTCCAGGAAGAAATTGCTGTTCCAACAGCTGCATAGGTAATGCCTCGAGCTAGTGAACGTGTGACATGGCGGCCAACGCCACCCATTTGTCGTCCGGCTCCTTCAAGCAGAGCTGCACCAGCGACTGCACCAGCAAGAGCCCCCCATTTTTTCAGTCCACCTTTCCTAGATGGTTTCTTGTACCATACCAGGCGAACATCAGTAAGCTCGAGCGACCCATCCTCTCCATCAAATTTCACATCTTTCTCGCGGACCATCTTGCGTTCATGATTCATGGTTTGAAGTCCTGAATCAGAATATGAAACGGTCAAAAACTGAGGTCTGTCTGTCAATTGTAAGCACCGAGGTTCATTCAACGGTAGAGAGTATAAACTTAGTGCCTGCAGATAAAATGAAAGTGAGGCTGTCTAAATACACAGCCTTTCAACTGATTTTAGTCTTCTTGCTGAATTCCTTCAACGAACTCTTCCACTGCACCACCAGCTGCAGCTTCCTCAGGAGGAAGAACAGCATTCCCATTTGCCCAAGTCTCTCCATCAAGCTCTGGAGCTTCATGTCTGAAACCATAAATGATCAACATGACGCCCATGAAGGACACAACTCCACATGATGCTAAAGTCATGGGGAATCCAATGATGGTTATCAACCAACCAAACAGAGCTATCTGTGGAATCGCAAATAGAGTTGCGAGAGTCGGGAACAAGGAATACATAGAGTTCCTGATCCTATTTGGAATAACATCTATCAGCACTCTCTGAGTCAGAATCTCAGCAAACCCTCCAAAGAAACTGGTTGATACAAAGGTCGTGAATATGAGGGCAATCGGCACGATGTTCTCCACTGGGAGTGTCAGTAGCTCAATACTAGAGAACGGCCAATAGAGAGTCAAGATGTTTGTGCTAGACGCTGCAGGTGGGAAGAACGTCATGATTGCTGCAAACACCCAGAAGAAGATGAAACCACAGGTCTGCATCAGGCGGAACCGTGGAATCCACTTCTTTGGCTCAAACCTTCGTGACCAGACTCCAGAACGCTCTTGTGAGAAGATACCTGGAATGAAGAGTAGTGTTCTGAAACTAGCAACTCCAACATCTGTGATCAGGTAGAGGTAATACATTGGAAAGAGGATGAGATTACCCCAGACCATAATGCTGCTCACTGCAAGCATGGTACCTATCGCAATGTATCGAACGAATGCATGTCTGAAAAGATAAGTGACTCCACCTTTGAGGATGGAAACATATTCACCCATGTCTGGACGACCGCCGTTCTGAGCTCTCGCTTCTTCGACTTCAGGGAAGTCCCGTACTAGTCTAAAGACAGCCATAGCAAATACAAATGCTAGGACGCCTTGTAGTTGAAACACCCAAGCCCTTGAGAACACCACTGCTAGGATACTTCCTGGAATCAAAGAGGCTGTTGCTATGATTTGCATCATCATGCCCATCCTGCCCCAGAATACGCCATACTGCTTCCTGTCTGTATCTCCGGGCATAGCAACTCTGTAGTTATTGTCAAACCAGGCACCCCAAGCTCCGCTCGACTGTGATTGAGCAAAGCCCATCAATGCATAGACACCTACTAGGTAGATGTAGGGGGAGTCAACTGTGACAAAGGAAATCAGAAGGAATGCAATACCATATGAAATCTGGGCGCCTGCGATTATATATCGCTGGCCAATCCAATCACCTATTGCGCCAGTTGGATAGTCGAGCAGTATCTGAACAACCATCTGCACAACCACAAGAGTTCCAACAAGCCCCATACCCTGGAGATACATTCCAGGACCCCCACCAAGAGCTTCAGCTACAAAGATCACGAAGAAGGTTGTAGACAGGGTGAAAATAACATTGGCTAATGGTCCCAAGATCCCCATGATTTTTGCCAGTCTTAAGACTTTGTCAGTGGCGTCTGGCAAGCCTAGGAAGGATTTCATCCTACTCATGACGTTTCAACACTCTATTTTTTGGTTGTGATCTTTGTATGAAATCGAAGTTGATACCCTTTCTAGGCGTGTACGTTTAATAGCCTTGTTTGGGAGTTCTGATTCACGTTTCATGTCTGTCAACTTCCTATGGATTGCAACGGCCCCCGGATCACACAAACGAGGGCCGCTGCTGAATCTCCACCTTAGGAGATTCGGAGATAGGAGATTTGTCCGGTGTAACTGTAATGTGAAAGCTGTATTGCTCTAACTCCAAACGTAATATAGTTTGCTACACCAACCATTATTTGTTAATGGTTTGGATATAAGCATTTTTCTCAAAGCATTATTTTGTATCCCGTACTTAAAATCACAATTTTGTTTGTAAAACAGACCAAAATTAAGTGTGTTATACGTGATACTCATTGATTTCTACCTCCTAAAGTAGACATCAGTGATTGCACGAGTGGAGATGTTCTGTGATTTGTACTTCTTTTTCAAGCATCTTACCTCCTGTAGGTGTAAGCATGAGTGATTGCGCGGGTTTGAAGCGCGCGGTTGTATTTCAGCACAGACCGGTTATCGTTCTTTGGTAAAGCCATGATTATTCACAACCTAGTATAGGTTGGTCACATGATATGCTGTTTCTGAGACTAACTGACCAGTTCTGTGACCACCAGGTGACCAGTCACTAGCCACATCTAGATGGGCAGATATCCAACAGATTAGATGCTCAGAAAACACCATTCGACTACCTCCGATAGAGCATAGCGTGAGTCAGAGCAAATGTCGAAACCTTTGCTTTGTTGTTCTTCAGTTTGGATGTTGTTCGTGAGTTAGTTGTTAGAGCCATGATATTTCACAAGAATTACTACTCAGATTTAGTATATATAGCGGAGCCACTTGTGAGGGTCACAGATTGGAGTCACATATTGTTACTATCAGGAGATGATTCGATACAACATAGACAAGAATATCAAGCCCAACCAGAGGCTCAAATGCACTACAAGTTCGAAAAAAGTGATTGAACAATGGCCCCTGATGAACAGACCCAGCAGCTGATTGATTACTTTTCAGAGTTGACTTTACAAGAATTGAACAAACAGTTTGATGACAAGGGAGAATCGATGCACAAGCTCTTCACGCGGCAGTTCAAAATCCATTACAACAACTATGAGCATATGATGTCAGATCCCCTCGAAAAGAGGCATGGTGTCAACTCACTCTTTGTGATGGCTCTTGACGATGTGATGTGTGAGGTCAAATCTTCATTCTCTGAGCTTAAGGAGACCGTGCTATCCATTTATCGAGCCATGCTTCAGGAGTTCTTCAAAGCTGAAGCTACGACACTCGAACAGGCTGATAATCCGTGGGACTCTTTTGTCGAGTGGATACGGAAGGGGAACGAAGCAAACTACAACAACGAGTATTTCCAAGTTCTAGAGGTTGAACAGGAAGACGAATGCTTTGGTTTTGACATTCAGAAATGCCTCTATTTTGATATCCTTCGAGAGGCAGGCAAACCTGAGCTGGGACCGATACTCTGCGACTATGATAACATCCTAGCAGAGGCCTTTGAGAGCTGGATACATTTCACCCGTCATGAAACCATTGCAACTGGGGACAAGCGGTGTACCTTCAGATATTGTAAGAAATAGGGATTTGTCAGCTTTTCATTTTCATCAGTTAGACATATTTAGAGGCAGGCACGAGCCAAAGGTACAACCTACAGACAAAATAGAGGCGGATTATGTTGGAGATTAAGAAAATTGCAGTCTTGGGTGCAGGCCTGATGGGAAATGGTATTGCCCATGTCTGTGCTCAAGCAGGTTATGAAGTTAAAATGCGGGACATTGACCAGAAGTTCATTGACAATGGCCTTGCTACGATTAAGAAGAACTTAGAGAGAGGTCTCAAGAAGGGTAGAATCACTCAAGAGGAGATTGATGCCATCCTTGGGAGGATTGAAGGAGTTCTAGATCTTAAAGAATCTGTGAAAGATGCAGACCTTGTTATTGAAGCAATTCCAGAGATTGTCAGCCTGAAGCTTGACAATTGGAAAGTGGTCGATGAGGCAGCACCAGAACATGCCATCTTTGCTTCGAATACTTCAAGCATTAGTATAACTCAGATGGCAGCTGTAACTAAGAGACCTGAGAAGTTCATTGGGATGCACTTTTTCAATCCAGTGCCCTTAATGGGGCTTGTTGAGATCATCAAGGGACAAGCCACCGATGACAAGACTGTCAAAATTATTGAGGACGTGTCTAAGAAGGTCGGAAAGGAAACTGTGCTAGTCAATGAAGCCCCGGGTTTTGCTGTTAATCGCATACTTGTACCAGCATTACTTGAGGCGGTATTTGCCATTCAGGAAGGTGTAGCTACAGTAGAAGATATGGATACGTCGATTCGGCTCGGATTGAATTGGCCAATGGGTCCATTGACTCTGCTAGACTTTGTGGGTCTCGATACAACGCTCCACATCTCAGACTACTTTGTTGAAGAGTTCAAAGACAGCAAGTACAGAGCGCCCACGCTACTGAGGAAGATGGTGCGTGCAGGCTGGTATGGTAGGAAATCTGGCATGGGCTTCTACGATTATTCTGGAGACAAGCCCAAGCCAAACCGATTCTGAGTGTTGCCTTAAGACTGGTCCTTGAGGGGCCAGTCGCTCTCTTCTTTTATATAGACAAGATAAATAGCGGTAACTGATTAAGTCCAAACAGTGGTGTCCATTTTGATTTACAAGGAAAGCAAGTACATCGGTTTTGATGGGACCAGGATGTTCATGGCACTTTGGCGTCCTGATGATGACAAACCAAGAGCCCTAGTTGTAGCACTTCACGGACTTAGTGGTCATGCGGGCGATATGAAGAATATTGGAGAATATCTCGCAGAAAAAGGACTCACTGTATTTGCACCAGACCTGAGGGGTTTTGGACACTACTCAGGTACAAAGGGTCATGTCATGAGTTTTGAAGAGTATGTAGAAGACCTTCAAAACCTAATCATGCAAGTAAAGGATACATACTTGAACAAAATCACTTTTCTTTTCGGAGCCTCGCTGGGTGGACAACACGCAATTCGGTATGTCTCTAAGTATCCAAGAACTGTGGATGGGCTACTCTTGCATTGTCCAGCGGTGAGCCAGAGCCTTAGCATTGGAGTTGGAAAGAAATTCGCTGGTAGAATTCTCTCAGTCTTAAATGTGAAGAGATACTTCTCTAATGAGTTGAGCTATTCAGAGGCTTCTAGAAATCCTGAGAATGTGAAGAGGTTGGAAAACGATCCTCTGAGATTCACAACGGTCACTCCTCGGTTTGGTATGGAGGCGTTAAAGACAATGAAGGAAGCGTTTCGTTCCGCACCAAACATAACCATGCCAGTCCTACTGCAACAGGCAGGGGCGGATAAATTCGTGATACCAGAGAAGAGCAAGGAGTTCTTTGACAATCTTGGCTCAGCTGACAAAACTTGGCACCTCTATGATGGTCTTTATCATCAACTCCATGAAGAACCAGAGAAAGACCAAGTTCTTGGAGACCTCTATAGCTGGCTGGATAAGCGTCTTCCAGCCTAGACCTGTTCAACCTGCTTTTTCTTTCGATGGTGCCCAAAGATTATGTGTGGTGGAATTAGCAACGCGGGAATACAAGTCAGTAGAATAATACCCCAGTCAATCGCATTGATTGGTACTGTCTGAAAGAGCAACGCCATCGGTGGGAAGTAGATTGTTGCAAGGGTCAAAACAGCTGATAATGCAACTGCACCCATCAAGACCTTTGATCCACGGACCTCGGTTCTCCAAATAGGATGGTATTCATCCCTGCAGTTCCAAACGAACAGAAGTTCAAAGCACACTACACTGGCAAAGACTGCAGTTCTTCCATGATCAAGCACATACTCCCAGGACATTCCTGTAATGGATGAAATATCCGTAGTCCATTCAACGACTGGACCAGTCACACCAGGAATCCAGCCACCATATGCCCACAGTGACCACATGAACACTGTCACTGATGCTAGAAAGGCAGTAAATCCAGCAATGATGATGAAGGAAATCATTCCTCGGTCCATCATCTTCGCACCAGGTTCACGTGGTGGCCTGTTCATCACTCCGGTCTCAGGAGGGTCGACTCCAAGAGCTAGAGCGGGAAAGCCATCCGTTGCTAAGTTGAGCCAAAGAATCTGAATCGCAGTGATGGGCAACGGTAGTCCCAACATGATGACTGTGAAAATTAGAAAGACCTCATCGAAGTTCGCTGCCAGCAGGAATCGAACGAACTTTCTGATGTTGGAATAAATCTCGCGACCTTTCTCTACTGCAGAGACAATTGTAGCAAAGTTGTCATCTGTCAAGATAACATCTGACGCTTCCTTTGTAACATCCGCTCCTCGTATACCCATTGCAATGCCAACATCTGCGGTCTTGATAGCAGGAGCGTCATTCACGCCATCTCCTGTCATCGCAACAACTTGGTTATTATCCTTCAGAGCACGCACAATCTCAAGCTTATGTTCCGGAGCAACTCGAGCGAACACGTTACAACGCTTGACGGCTTCTTTGTAATCCTCGTAACTCATATTGTCAAGATCAACGCCACTCAGGACCTCACCATCGTGCTCAATCAGTCCAACATCTCGTGCGATTGCGCGGGCTGTAAGCATATGGTCACCAGTAATCATAATGGGACGAATTCCAGCAATCTTACAAATTCGCATTGCATCTCTAACTTCATCTCGTGGTGGATCAATCATCCCGATGAGTCCTACAAAGATAAGATTACGTTCTACCTTCTCAGGTTCCCAAAGAGGAATCTCCTCTTCCAGAGGGCGATACGCAAATGCAAGAACCCTCAAAGCACCCTCTGCGAATCCAGCGTTTATCTGGATTATATTCTCCTTCTCCTCATAGGACAATTCACGGATGTGGTCATTCTCATAGATATGCGTACAGAGAGGAAGCAGAACTTCAGGAGCTCCCTTTGCATTAGCAACAAGATTACCATCTTCATCACGGATGATGGAGGTCATTCGTTTCCTCGCCGAGTCGAATGAGATCTCTGTTATCTCGGTGTTTCGAGATAGTGTGTCTTGATGAGAGAGACCAGCCTTTTCTGCGAGAACCAGAAGTGCTCCTTCGGTGGGGTCGCCAACCACACTCCAATCAGCCTTTCCAGAGGGGTCAGTCTGTAGAACAGAATTAGTGCATAGTTGCCCAATTTCTAGAAGTTTTACAATATGGGGGTCGCCCATGACTCCATAGTCTTCACTAGCTCTTGTGAATTTGCCATCCTTTCTGTAACCAACACCACTGACCGAAATCGTCATCCCATTGACAAACAATGTAGTGGCGGTCATCTCATTCTTTGTGATGGTACCAGTTTTGTCTGAGCAGATGATTGTAGTAGAACCTAAGGTTTCAACTGAGGGTAGTCTCCGAACTATAGCATTTCTCGCAACCATGCGTTGAACGCCTATAGCGAGTGTGATTGTCACAACCGCAGGCAACCCTTCAGGAATAGCAGACACAGCAAGAGCGATTGCAGCCAAGAGTGCTTCCATAATAGTGTCAGTAGCATGTTCTAAGACCTCTGCACCAAAGACAATGATACATAGAACGATTATCAAAAGACCAAGTTTCTTTCCAAGATCATCCAAATCTATCTGAAGAGGGGTCATGGTCTTCTCGCTTTCTTGAACGAGTTCAGCAATCTTCCCAAACTGAGTCCTCATTCCTGTTGCAGTAACAAGTGCATGACCCTTTCCTGCTGTTATTGTAGTCCCTTGAAACACCATGTTCTTCATGTCACCAACAACAGGAGTAAGAAGGTGGATGGGGTCAATCATCTTGCGAACAGCAACAGACTCTCCAGTGAGTGGAGCTTCATCAGCTGAGAGGCCTACTGCATAGGAAACCCGAGCATCAGCAGGAATTCGATCACCAGCTTCAAAGCCAAGCAGGTCACCGGGTACGACATCACGTGAGTCAATAACTGTCCAGAGTCCATCTCGCATAACTCGCGCTTTTGGTGCGGCCATCTCCTTCAGTGCTTCCAAGGCTTGTTCAGACTTGTACTCCTGAACAAAACCAAAGATAGCGTTGAAAATCACGATAAAGGAGATTACAATTGCATCAATTATCCCGCTCTCGTGGTCAGATCCCCCAGACGAAAGAACAGTTGTGAGCAATGAAATCAAAATGGCAATGAGAAGAATAATCACCATTGGGTCCATGAACTGCTGGAGAAACATACGTAGCGGATTAATACCCCCTGTTTCAACAAGCTCATTCGGCCCATATTCATTGAACCTGATATCTGCTTCCGTGTGTGTGAGACCCTCAGGTGTTGATTCAAGGCGTTGAACTACGTGTTCAATGTCGTTGCTGTACCACTCAGTCATTTTTAATACTCCGAGTGTAAGGAAAACTCTACTCTGAGATTGATATTGACCGCTAGGTAATTGAACAAAAACCTATCGGACTCGGAATAACCTATTTCGAAACTGTTAAAGAGACTGTAGGAACGAACCGTGTAGCTGCACCATTAGGTGATTAGATTGTCTGAGAAATCAAAGTACACGTTCAAGTGTTTGGAACAAAAATGTGATACGAAGGCATGTCACATCAGACCACAGATTCTGGTAACTTTTGGTGATTTTGCACGATGGATGAATCAAGGATTCGTAATGAATATTCTACCAGGCATCGGTATTCACATGCCTGAGTCAGAACACGATTCCTTTTACTTCGAGACTCTCCGAAAACCTCTGGAGAGCGATCCAGAAACAACGTCTTGCATTTTTTATAATGAACAAGCAAATGCTTGTGAGATTAGATACGGTAGACCAATCTCATGTCAGACCTACCCACTCGAGTTTAATGGAGAGAAATTTGTCTTGAGCAGCAAGGACTGTCCTGGTGTGGGAGAGGGTGAAGTGACCAAGGAAGCGCTTCAAGAAGCAAGAAACTTGGCTGAGCAAGAATTCAATGAACGCAAAGAAACTACAGTAGCCCTTCCTGCAATCTATTCCGTATTGATGAATCAGATGCTTAAGCAGTCAGCGGAGGCAATGCAGAATCTCTCCGAGGAAGACCGCAAGAAGATGGATGAAATCTTAGCTAAATCAAATGAGGGATCTGAAGGCGAAGAAGGAACCTCTACTGGTCAATCTGAACAAGATCCCGGGGCATGAATGTCAATAGCTCAGGACCATCCTCTCGGATGCACACCAAGTCTTCAATCCGTATACCAAACTTGCCTTCAAGGTAGATTCCTGGTTCAATACTATGACACATTCCAGATTGCAGTTCCTCAGAACTACCTCTGACAATATATGGGGGTTCATGAACCTCAAGACCGATACCATGACCAAGACGATGGGTGAAGTAATCACCATACCCAGCCTCATCGATGACTCGGCGAGCCAGACCATCAGCAGTTCCACATGCCATACCAGGACCTATATTCTCAAGAGCGGTCTCTACAGCATGAAGGACTGTTGAATAGACACGCTTTACTTCTTCCGAGGGAGTACCGACGACACCTATCCTGGTCATATCAGTATTGTAACCATCTAATGCGCAGCCACAATCCATGAGGACAACGTCGCCCTTCTTCAACGCTCTATTACTAGCTGCTGCATGTGGAATTGCACTGTTCTCACCAAATTGGATAGCTGCAAAAGTTGGAGTTGCTCCTTGATGACAAATCTCCTTTTGCACAATCTGTTGTACTTCAAGTTCAGTCATACCAATCTTTGCTTCTTCAAAAGCTTTGAGAACTGCATCATTAATGATTTGACCCGCTTTTTTCATCAATTCGATTTCCTTGTCGGATTTGGTGATGCGCATCGCATTAATCTTAGAACTCAGGGATGCAGTCTTGGCAAATCCGCCAAGAGCGGCCTCAAGCGCCCAATATACTCCTAGCGTAGTGCTATCATCAAGAACGACTGAATGACCTCCGCTCTTTTCTCCAACAAGATTGGCAACAATGACGTAGGGGTCTTCATCCTCTGCCCAAGGAACAAAATCATTGATCCATGTTTTGGATGACTGACCAGACACCTCGAATGCAGGTGCAACGATCTGTGGCCCTTCATCCCTTCTTATCACAAGCGCGGTTAGTCGCTCATGCATAGTATACGTGTATCCTGTAAGGTACTGAAAATTCGATGATGGTGTCAGAAATGCAAAATCAACATTGGATGAATCAAGATGTTTTTGCACTAGTTCAATCCGTTCCCTGTAAATAGATTCGTCGAGCATTGCTGATCTCTCACAACCAAGAGAGTATATAATCGGTTCCAGATAACCGTGACGGTCAGGTCAACAGGTATTGTAGGAATTAGAGTTAATAGGTGGTCTAAGGATTTCGAAAAACAAGGATGACTGAAACTGACACACAAACTGAAAGCCCTGAGCCTAGGAAGTTACCAGCACGTGCGTACCTTGTTGGAGCATTAACCCAGTTTGGAGTAGGTCTGTATTCACCATTCCTTCAAGCTTATCTAATTGATATGCAAGTTGCACTCCGAGGCGTTCAGAACTTCGCAGAACAAGGGGCATTCCGAAGTGTCGGGAATTTTGCACCAACAGTTCTTCAACCAGCATGGGGAGCAACATCTGACAGAGTCAGGAATACCAAAGCATTCGTTGCTTTTGGCACAATAACCGGGTTCTTAGTCGTGTACATGTTCTTGTGGGCATCTTCACCTCTTGAGATGATCGTACTCTACGCAATTCAATCAATTCTGTTCAGCATTCAGATTCCCACCTGGTTGTCGCTGGTTGGAGGTTTGATGGATGACAGAAAGAGAGGAGATGAGCTTGGAAAGCTTGGACTTGCAACTAACATTGCTTCTCTATCAGCCACCCTGATCTCAGGTTTCATTGCAGTGCTACCTGCCCTCGTACCATTTCTTAGAAATCTGTTTGGGGGTCTAGGACCCATCCTTTTCCCCATTCAAATGGATGAACAAGCATTCAGAGAAGCCTATTATGGTCCGTTCTTCTTCACAGCCATTGTAGGAATCATCTCGTCGTTACTGTCAACTACTATCAAAGAACGTCCGAAGCCTCAGGATGGTCCACGGAAATTCCCACCAATTCATCGACTGCTCTCTCAACCGGGTGATTTCAGACGTTTCTGTTTCATCGCTGTTTTCTTTTCATTTGCAATGTCTATGGCATGGCCCTACTTCATTGTCGTTCAAAAATCATGGTTGAATAACTCCAATCTTGAGATAGCAATTGCTTCTGCTGTCATGACCATGTCCATAATCATATTCACTGTGCCGTTCGGAAGACTTAGTGATAGGGTTGGGAGAAAACCCCTAATACTTCTAGGGAGAGGACTTCTGTTCATTGTACCAATCATGTATGCCTTTGCTCAAAATGTGTACTATGTTTATACTGCCAACATACTTGCAGGCTTTTGTGTTGCATCTGGTATGAATGCAATAACCGCTTACATCTATGATATATCACCTGAGGAGGAAAGAGGATCTCATCTCGCCGTATACAACACATTCACAGGAGTCGTGTATCTTTGTGGTTCATTGATAGCAGGTGTGCTTGGGCAACTAATACTCATTGCCTTTGGAAGTGAATATCTTTCTGTGTTCTTCATGCTACTACTCAGTGGGGTCTTACGTTTCTTTGCTTCATTCTTCTATCTTCTCATACGAGAACCAAGGGAGTACTCCTCCACACTATGGCTAGAAATTAGTGCACGTCTTCCTGGTAGACGACATGATGCGGATATCGTTTAGAATAGACATACTTAAGGAGATGTAATAGAATCCACTTTCTTGAATAATAGAAAGGATTGCATCAGGTTGGTGAAAGGACCCAGCTTTGAAGATACTTGGAAGGTAGAAATCAGAAGAGGGATTCTTCAATATGCAGTCCTTGCCATTGTAAATCGTCACGAGAAAGGAATTCATGGTTATGGTATTGCTCGTGAACTTGAGGAACGAACTGATGGTCTACTTCAGGTGAAAGAGGGTACGCTATATCCAATTCTCCATAGGCTTCGAAAGGAACGACTCCTCAATGTTCATACAGAAAAATCCGAGTCCGGGCCCAGTAGGAAAGTCTACGTTTTGACTGGAGAAGGAGACCGTGTGTTTCGGCACCTGACCTTACTAGTTGGGGACATCTTTGAGAAACTGGAGGCTCTGAAAGAATGAGAAATGATGAAATCAATCGCGTTATAGAGGATTATTTGAAGAAGATCCGAAAAATTTTACCAGATAGCTTTGAAACAGAAGATCTGTTGGAAGATCTGAGAGTTCATATCAATGATTCATATAATGACAAAGTTCAGAAGAATCCTGATGAGGACAAACAATCTATGGTCAGAGAAGTGCTTGAAGCGCTAGGCACACCAGAAGAAATCGCGGAGGAGTATGGAAAAGAAGAGGTTGACGAAGAGGAGAGAAAGAGTAACATTGATAGATGGATATACTACACTATGCGCTTGACGCTTGTAGTTCTTGTAGTAGTTTTAGCTTCATGGGTGGCTTCTGTCCTTACTGAGGGGGCAGTTGACTTCATATTGGCAGTAGTTGTTCTACTGGCTTTTGCAGTCCTTGAATGGCTGGTAAGGACTCAACAGACAAAGGATGCATGAATGATGTCAGTAAAAACATACTATTTTGACAAAGCATCTTCAAAACATACTGGAAAAGTACTTGCTTTGGCAAAGGAGTATCTAATCGACAATCCCGATATTGAACATGTTGTTGTGGCTACAACAGAGGGGGCTACAGGAATTGCAGCTGCAAAGGAATTCCCAGACAATAAGGTTATCGTAGTATCGCATCAGACAGGATTTGCGGTGGAGAACGAGAATGAGCTTAGTGATGCCAATAGACTTCAGATTGAGAAACTGGGGGCAGAGGTTTTGACTGCAACTCATGTCTTTGCAGGTATTGCTCGGAGCTTCAGGAAGGAATTAGGCACCTGGATGACCACTGAGATCGTTGCTGTGGCGCTCAAGACATTTGGTCAGGGAACCAAAGTCTGTGCAGAGATTGCGATGATGGCTGCGGACGCAGGTCTTGTCCCTGTAGACAAAGATGTTGTATGTGTTGGAGGAACTGGAAGAGGTGCTGATACTGCATGGGTCATTAGACCAGCAAACTCACATGCATTCACGAAAATGAGAATGAAGGCATGTCTCTGCAAACCTCTGGAGTTCTAATCAAAAACCTCATCAAATTGCTTCAGAAGTTCCTTCTGTTCCTTGTTCAATTTCTGTGGTATGTGGATATTCACTCGTACAAGTTGATCTCCAGTCCGACCACCCTCAGTGTGAACCCCTTTCCCTTTCATCCGGAATAGGGTACCACCATCGGTCCCTTTTTTCACCTTTATCTTGCTATTCCCCCACATGGTTGGTACTTCTACCTCACCCCCCAAGACAGCAATTGAGAAAGGTATATCGGTCTCCATATAGACATGAAGACCTCTTCGTACAAATGAATCGTGAGGTTTCACCGAGAACATGAGTATGAGATCTCCAGGAGGTCCACCCCTCAATCCAAAATTACCCCCACCTTGGATTCGAATTCCTTGCCCATCCTCTACACCTGGAGGTATGGGCACCGTGGTCTCTTTCCTTTCTTTCTGTAGTCCTTGGCCCTTACACTTGGGACAAGGTGATTCGATTGACTCACCGAGACCTCGACAGGTTGGGCACGTCTGAGCGACACTCATGAATCCACCCATCGATCTAACAACTTGACCTTGACCCCCACATGTTCGACATTGTGTAGGTGAAGAACCGGGCTTGGCTCCACTTCCACCACAGTTGTCACATTTGATTTTCCTTCCGAAGGCAATCTCCTTTTCCGAACCAAAGAACGCTTCCTCGAAACTCAGATTGATGGTCATACGAAGTGTTTGACCTGGAGGCGGTCCAGCTCTACCTCTTCCTCCACCAAAACCACCAAACCCTCGAAATAGAGAACTGAAGATATCTCCAAACCCATCCATGTTGATACCTTGAAAATCTGCAGTGCCGTATCGGTCGTAGTTGGCTCGTTTCTCAGAGTCACTCAAGACATCATAGGCCTCATTTATTCGCTTGAGTTTCTCCTCTGCGCCTTTCTCAGGATTACGATCTGGGTGAAACTCTCTAGCTAGTCGACGATATGCCTTCTTTATCTCATCCTGAGTAGCTCTCCGACTTACACCCAGAAGGTCATAATAGTCATCTTCAGCCAAGGAGTATCACCTATCGTTTAGACTCACTCGAGATCCTCAAAGTCTACGTCTACTACGTCTTCTTCATCCTCTTGAGGAGTCTGTTCAGGCGTTGGACCAGCAGACCCTGCACCTGCCATTTGGCTAGGATCAAACCCTGCTGCACCTGGATCTGGAGCACCTTGACCAGTGGATCCGTAGACCTTCTCTGAGATCTTGTAGATTATCTGTTGAAGTTCTTCCGTACCAGATTTCATCTTCTCCAAGTCATCAGTTTCGATTGCTCTCTGTACTTCAGCAGCCTTTGTTTCAAAATCCTTCTTTAGATCTGCGGGAACTTTCTCCCCCAAGTCCTTGAGAAGCTTCTCACCTTGGAAAATCATCTGGTCTGCATTGTTTCTTGTCTGAACTTCATCCTCACGTTTGGCATCTTCCTCTGCATATTTCTCTGCGTCTTTGACCATTCTATCAACATCGCCGTCGGAGAGGTTAGTACTTGCAGTGATTGTGATTCCCTGTTCATTTCCAGTGGCTGTGTCCCTGGCTTTGACATTGACAATTCCATTTGCATCGATGTCAAAGGAGACCTCAATCTGGGGAGTGTTACGAGGAGCAGGAGGGATACCTACAAGTTGAAATCTCCCGAGGGTCATGTTATCAGCAACCATCTTCCGCTCACCCTGAACAACATGAATGTCTACAGCAGTCTGCCCATCAGCAGCAGTCGTGAACGTCTTGCTCTTTCTAGTCGGAACAGTGGTGTTGCGCTCGATCAGAGGGGTCGCAATGCCACCAAGAGTTTCGATACTAAGTGTGAGAGGTGTTACATCCAATAGGAGAATGTCCTTCACATCTCCAGACATTACTCCAGCTTGTGCGGCTGCACCAAGAGCAACACATTCGTCTGGGTTGATACTCTTGTCCCCTTCTTTGCCAAATAAATCACGGATGATGTTCTGAATCATCGGCATTCTGGTTGCACCACCAACGAGTAGAATCTTGTTAACCTGTTCAGGCTCTAACTTTGCGTCGCTAAGTGCTTGTCGAATGGGTCCGACGGTAGCATCAACAAGGTCGTCTGTCATCTTTTCAAATTTGGAACGTGCAAGATCCAGATTGAGATGTTTTGGACCACTTTCATCTGCGGTGACGTATGGAAGATTGATGTTAGTCTGCATTACTGTTGTCAGTTCTATTTTCGCCTGTTCTGCAGCATCACGAACCCTCTGCATGGCAGAAAGATCCTTAGATAGATCGACACCAGTCTGGTTCTTGAACTCTTCAACCATCCAGTCGATGACTCTCTTGTCCCAGTCATCTCCACCAAGTTGTGTGTTACCACTTGTTGATAGGACCTCGTAAACAGTGTCTCCATCAACCGTGCCAATGTCCAAGATTGACACATCAAAAGTACCACCACCAAGGTCGTAAACTAAGACCTTGACTTCCTTGCTCTTGTCAAGTCCATAAGCTAGTGCGGAAGCAGTTGGTTCGTTCACGATTCTCTCGACTTCAAACCCTGCAATTCTCCCAGCGTCTCGTGTGGCTTGTCGCTGGCTATCATTGAAGTATGCAGGTACGGTTATGACTGCATTCTCAATTGGTTCTCCGAGAAATGCCTCCGCATCCCGCTTCATCTTGGTCAGAATCATGGCAGAGATTTCTTGAGGAGTATATTCCTTGTCACCAATCTTCACCTTGTAATCTTGTCCCATCTTTCGTTTGATTGATCGGACTGTGCGTTCTGGCATGGAAACTGCCTGTCGCTTCGCTAATTCACCCACAATGATCTCACCCTTGGGTGTGATACCCACAACAGAGGGAGTCAATCGTTTTCCTTCGGCATTCGGAATTATGGTTGGTTTTCCACCCTCCATATATGCGATGCCGCTATTCGTAGTGCCTAAATCAATTCCTACAATCTTACCTGCCATTATCATTCACCATTATTGTCTTCATCTTTATTTGTTTCAGCAGTGGGATCTTCGTGACGATTCACACGGACTACAGCAGGACGCAAGACCTTCTCCTTGAGCATGTATCCTCTCTGATATTCCTCCAGAATAATTCCATCTGGTTTCTCAGGATCAAGCGTTCGCTGCGCTGCATGTTGATAGTATGGATCAAATTCCTTCCCAACTGATTCTATAGGACGAACTCCTTCCATGGATAGTATCTTGTCAAGTTGTTGCTGAATCGCTTGGATGCCATTCTTTGCAGCATCAGGATCATCTGTGAAATCCATCTCAAGTGCTCGCAGAATATTGTCATAGATATCAAGAACTTTCAGAAGTATGTCTTCACTGGCGAATTTAGCCACCTCAGTGAAACGGCTATCCATTCGTTTACGGTAATTATCAAACTCAGCTTGCAATCTCTGAAGCTTGTCAAGAAGGTCCTTTGATTTCTCACTCTCTTCATCAAGTTGAGAATGAAGTGGATCTTCAGGAGATATTTCAAAGACATCTTCGCCATCAACATCTTCCTCTGAGAGGTCTAGCTCGATGTCCTGATCCGTCTCATTCTTTTCGTGCATTCCACGGTCACACTGCCTATTCGTAGTAATCACTGACTGACAAACCATACAGAAAGGGGTCGTAAGTAGGGTACTGATTTTATGCTTCAGATTCCCTTGGTGACTCGGGCGAATCCTTTGTTATACAAAGAAAAACTTTTCGACTTGGTAAATTTTGATGAAACCGAAAACAAAATCAAGGATAACTTCTCGAAATAGCATAAGATGGCAGACATTGATGCAATTAAGCGCGCAAAGGAACTTGTTTCTAAAAGCAAGAAGATTACAGCTTTCACGGGTGCGGGGATTAGTGTGGACTCTGGAATTCCCGATTTTCGTTCTGAAGGAGGTTTATGGGAACGATATGATCCTCACGAGTATGCCACCATTGAGAGTTTTATGCAAAACCCCACTAAATTCTGGACAATGGGTCGCGAGCTAGCTAAAACAATCTTGAAAGCTGAACCAAACAGTGCGCATGACGGTCTCGCAAAACTTGAGGCAGACGGAAAACTGATTGGTGTAATCACTCAGAATATTGATAATTTACATCAAGCAGCTGGAAATGAGCGTGTGGTAGAGCTCCATGGTAACTACCTGCGAGCACATTGCATAGAATGTAATGCAGAGTATGTAGGGGATAAAGTTCACCAGAGTGTGGTCAATGGAGAGATTCCACCGAAATGCGAGAAATGCAACGGAGTTCTCAAATCGGAGGCGATACTTTTTGGCGAACAACTACCAGAGGCTGCAATGTCAAAAGCCGCTGACATGTGTCGAAATACTGACCTGATGCTTGTCATTGGAACAAGCCTTTCTATATATCCAGCAGCGTTTTTACCTCAGTTGGCCAAGAACTCAGGAGCTAAGGTCATTCTAGTGAATCTTGAAGGTACTAACCGCGATTCAGTGGCAGACATCGTCCTAAAAGGTCGAGCTACTGAAGTAATACCCAAAATAGTAGATTATTAGACTGCTATCGTAAATCCGAACCAAGAGTAGACTGCAAGAGCGCCGGGTATAATTATCACTGAGAGAAATATCGTAAGCACACCTAGAATGTACAGATTATTATCCATCATCCATAGACCAAGGTATGAAAAGGCATAGGAAATGACACATGAAGCGAAACCTAAAACGATGATAGGCGCAAGTGGCAAAGCGATGGCTAGATATCCCCCCGCTTGAAACCAAAGTAAACCTCCAATTCTCAAGACAACGAATAATCCCCGAACTACAAGATAAGCTATAATGGACATGAAGATTCCAATTTGGGAAAAAGTTAAGCGCGCGGGGATAAACACCTTCGACATGTTTGAGAAGCGTATTAAAGTCCTTTTTACGCTTTCTGAATTGAACAATGCGAATGTCTAAATCGGACGATGATTCCCGTGGGAACCTAATGAAACGCACTTCTTGGAAACTCTCCAGCATTGGCCAGCTATCAATTCTTCTTGAGGCGAGTTCACCAAAACCAGGAAATGTAAACAGGCATTTTGGATTCTCGGACACAGACTACAGACATTTTCTTGCAAGTGCCTCTTTGATGGCAAGAGGACTTTATATGAGTGCCTCTAGGGGGGTGGCTCTAGCAGAGGGAAAACTGAGCTCCTCAGAGATCAATATCGGAGAGCTGATTCATCTAAGTGCTCAAGACACGTTTACCGGAATCAATAAACGGAACACGATTCTTGGGACAATACTCCTCTATATTCCGCTTGTTGTAGCCAGTGCTGCAGTAGTGACCCAGGAGAAAAGGTTCTCGACTGAAGGTCTAGTGAAATGGTTGAAGGAAATTACTAAGAACACTTCAGTCGACGATACTCTGAATCTCTACAAAACCTTCCACCTTATCAGGTCGACAAATCCAAGCGTTGAGGGATCAGCAAATTGGACAGAAACCCACAGCAGATATGATATTGACAACCCACAAATATTGGACAATATTCTCGAAGACAAGCTGACATTGTATGATCTTTTCAAGTTATCAGCAGATGTCGACGAGATTAGCAGTGAGTGGGCTAACAAATTCCAGCTGACAATCTCTCAGGTCTTTCCATACCTCGACAAGATCACAGACAATCTTGAGAATTTGGAGGAGGGTATTGTCCAGACATTTGTCTGGTTGCTATCTCTGCGACCTGATGGTCTCATCGCCAAGAAGGCTGGTGAAAAACGAGCCGAGGAAGTCCGGGCACTCGCCGAGAAGACAATGAAGGCGTGGAATCATGATAGAGGACCTATAGAGCTCATGATACATCTTGATGAGGAATTAAGAAAGGAAGGCAATCTCCTGAATCCAGGAACCACGGCGGATCTTGTGTCCGCGGGGATATTCTGTAAACTTGTGGCACTTGATTTTCACTGAGTTTCACCCTAGAACTCCACTGAAAACAACTACTGCTAGAAAGAAGAGTATGACTGCAGATGGGATGAGCATCATCTGGCCTTCTTTCCGTTTTCTCAATCGTGCTTCATTCCTCGGACCAAGATAGTAAGCTAAGAGAAGGAGTACCCCAAGAATGATCATGAATGCTGCGAGTCCTTCGTGAGCCATCGTGTAACGCCTGACGTTGCGAAACCATGTGGGGTTATTAACATAATCGTAGTGTATCTCAGTAGAATCATAGAAGACAGTGATGTTCAACACTGGAGATGTAGCGATGAGTTGTATGTGTGATAGCCAAAGGGTACTCACACGAGAACTTGCCTGAAGACGTGCTCGAACTTCATCCTAAGTTCTCTTGCGCGGTCCATATCTGCAGCATAGAGAGGTTGTCGCATATCAGTGAGATTTGGTATTTTCTTGCACAACTTTTGACCTATTAATTTTCTCAATGCAAAACTGACAGTTCGAGGTGCAAGATCAACTGTGCTGCTAATGTCCTTCGGTGTCATAGGACCTTCGGTAGTCAGACGGTCCAAGACAATAATAGCGCTGCGTGGTAGTTCGATGGACATCTAGTCTATACCATCCTCTGAGTAGTGAGTCTTTCTGTTCCCACTGATTAATTACACGCTGTAATTAATAAACAAACGGTTTGCAGCAGTATTCTACAAATAAGCGTATCTACTCACCATTGAGAAGGACTATTGCGGTGTTTCTACTATTAACGGTTGAAAGAGTGGCCAGACGGTCTGAAAGAAGAGGGGAACTGTGAGATCTGACCCGAGTCAAAACGAAGCTGGAGTTCTTTCACTCGTTTCATATCGATATGATAGATAGGTTGACGCATGTCTGCGAAGTTGGGAATCTTCTTGATGACCTGCTCTCTAACGAGCGTCCTGAGAGCAAATGATATTGTACGTGGTGCCAAACCTACCTTCTCGATAATGGTCTTTGGAGTCATTGGCCCCTCAGCAGCTAGACTGCCAAGGACTAAAATTGCACTGTTTGGAAGTACCAATGACATCTGCAACTCACAATCCTACAACTTCATAATTTCTCTCATCGAATATAAGCAGTCCGTTCTCAGCAGGAACAACAAGATAATCCCCTATGGTAGGATTCAAGAGCTCCCTTAGTAAACCCATTGCGAGTACAATGACCCAGAAAGTGTTTGTCACTAGAAAAATCCCTCAAGAGGGCTTAGATATGATTACTGGAATGTTCTACGTCACGACGTGGCCTTCAGAACATCCGCCTAGTAAAGAGGAGATTGTAGAAATGGCGGCAGACTGTCAAGGATTAATCACCCTTCTCTCAGACACGATTGATGCGGACATGATTACTAACTTGCCGAATCTCAAGGTGATTACGCAATATGCCGTGGGCTACGACAACATTGATGTCAAAGAAGCAACCCGCAGAGGAATCATTGTCACGAATACTCCTGGGGTCCTTACAGAGACCACAGCAGATCTTACTTGGTCACTCATAATGGCCACAGCCAGACGTATTGTGGAAGCTGATCGCTATATCCGGAAGGGAAACTGGAATGTCGCTTGGGGACCACAACTCCTTCTCGGAGCAGACATATATGATGCTACCCTAGGGATTATCGGAATGGGAAGAATCGGTAAGGCTGTTGCTAGGAGAGCGCAAGGATTCAACATGAGGGTGTTATTCCACTCACGTAGCCATAATGAAAGTATAGCAGCCTTGGAGGAATTAGTTGGTGCACAGTCGACCAGTCTAGATACACTGCTTCGCGAATCGGACATTGTTAGCCTACATGTTCCCCTCACATCAGCAACTATTCACTTGATTGGTGAGAAGGAATTGGGGATAATGAAGAAAGGTTCCATCCTTGTCAATACTTCAAGAGGTCAAGTTGTTGATCAGGATGCGTTGTATCGTGCTCTTACATCTGGACATCTAGGGGGAGCAGGACTTGACGTTTTCACAGAAGAACCAATTCCTAAGGATAGCCCGCTAATCGGTCTACCAAATGTTGTTCTGGTCCCTCACATAGGAAGCGCCAGTAAAAATACAAGAGCAACAATGGCCACCATGTGTGCCAAGAATATCATTGCTGCTCTTAATGGTGAGAGACCACCAAATATTGTCAACCCGGAAGTGCTTTGAATGAGCAAAGATTGCATAGAAATGATAACATCCAGACAGTCAATCAGGAAGTTCACAAGTGAGCCAATACCTGATTCAGTAATCGAAGATATCGTGAAGATAGGAATCAGTGCACCAAGTGGTGGTAATCGCCAGCCTTGGAGAATCGTAATCGTCACATACAATGAGTTGAGAGTCAAGCTTGCTGATGCAGCCCATAATCAAAACTTCATTGCTGTTGCACCTGTAGTCTATATCGTGTGTGCAGTCCCAGAAGAGTCTGCGGAGCGTTACAAAGAGCGTGGAAGAACATTGTACGCACTTCAAGACACTGCAGCACTTACATTGAACATCCTGTATGGTGCGCATCTTCATGGGTATGGTGCTTGCTGGATTGGTGCTTTCAATGAGGATGCAGTTTCGAAGACACTCAACATCCCATCCAATATGCGACCAGTTGCGATGATACCAGTTGGAAAAATCGATGGAGAACTTCCACCCAGACGTCCACGAAAGAACGCTTCAGAGATTGTTGTTCAAGAGAGATTCGAATAGAAACAGGTCATTTCTCCTCAACACATGACAATGACAAATTCGGTGGAAACTAGGGATATCCGTTTATCGTTTCGGACTTTCTCTACGATTCTGAGTTATGAAAAAAAAGAAGGGGGATGGGGGCAAAGCCCCCATGTTCCTTTAAACTATACGCTTACCGTTCCTACAACTACTTCTTCCTGATTAGGAAGAGTATGAGTAGCACAACGACGCCGACGCCAATTCCTCCAATCAATCCAATGAGTAGTGGATCGAATGGTGGTGGTGTTGTTGTAGTCGGTGTAGGTGTGGGTGTCGGTGTAGGTGTAGGTGTCGGTGTTGGGACTGGCACATCACCTGCATCGAACGCTGCGCTCACTCCATCAGTGTAGAGTGAGTAGGGACCGTATGAAACCGGTGGAGAGTCAAGGGTACCTAGTGGTTCGCCGTCTAACAGGAAGACAGTGTCAAAGCTGAAAGCTCTAACCCTATAGATATAGCTGCCTTCAAACCATCCAGATCCACTCCAAACTAAGAAGTTCTCCGTCAGGTTCTGTCCCAGGATTTGGAAGGTGTCTCCATCATCTGAACTAATCCAGACAGAGAAGAATAGGTCGTCATCCTGGTTACGGTCAGTGGCATCCCAAGTGAAGTTGTAGAGTTCACCGCCTAGATCAATAGGAGCATTGACCGTGACTTCTGGTGCGAACAAGTTTTCGATGAAGATGTTTGCGATTTCAATGTCGTATCTGATGTTAGTACCAGTAGCACTTGCTACAAGAACTGAGTATGGCAGGTTAGCCAATAGTGGATAGGTATCAATCTCAAACTCCGAACCTGAAATTCCAGTCGGCTCAAGACCAACCCTATTGTCTAGGGTCAGGTAGTAGTATCCACCGTCATTAGCGTAGTCGAGTATACCTACATCAATGTCTCCATCTCGCAGAGCTGTGATTGTGGTGTGTTCAGGATGATTGGAACTAGCCATATCACTTCCCAAGAGGTTGTTGGCATAGGTTCGATCTCCCATCGGAGTATCAGACCACCATGCCATGACGTCGACGTCTGAACCATCAAAGTCACATTCGACTCGTATGACATCACCCTCACTGAAACCAGTAGCTGTTTCCCAAGCATAATCAGACTCAATGATTGGTCCGCTGAATGCACCACCAGGATCTGAAGCGTGTACCTTCAGGCCCTCTCTATAGAAGAGATTTCCATAGAGTACCTTCATCTCGATGCTGGCGATTCCAAACTCAGGAATGCCTGGATTAGTTCCATCAGTCCATGTAGCCTTCATCTTTACATGGTCTCCAGACGCGGTACCACCTGTACTAACAGGAGTTGGTGTTAGGACATCATTGGCGGTGTAAGTCAGCGCTAGAGTTGGTTCATCAAGAGATGAGAAACCAACGACGGTCACTGTGAAGTCTTCAGGCACGTCAGCGCCATCCATCTCCCACAAAGTGACGTAGATGATGTACATTCCAGTCGCTCCGTTCACTGCAGCAATGGCAACTGCTGAGTCATCTGTATCCTTGAGTCCATCTGCAGATAGAGCCAGCTCAGTGCCAACCATATCGACGATTGATACATCCATGTCAGTGTCAGCATGTGTCCAGTTGACCCTCGCTGCTAGGTGATTCACAGTAGCGTCTGTCAGGTCAACGACGAATGACGCGTGGTCACCAGAGAACGCAGCGCTCCAGTAGGTTGAGCTGTCCTTGCCACCAGTGAATGCGCCTTGCTCGTATGGAGTTCTATCAACACCAACGCCTTCAACGAGTTCCATAGGTGTGTCAGCAGTGTCGTATGTTGCATAGACATTGTATGTGTATGGCATTGCGAAGCTGCCGTTAACACTGATGAAGCCCTGATGTATACCATACTCTGACGGAGCTGTCAGTGTGACATCACAGTCATCACCGTTAGCTGCAAAGCCGATGTTTGCGTCAGTCTCTAGTTTCCAGGTAGTAACGGTCACCTCTAGGGTGTTACCATCTCCAGGTGCCGCCCATGTACCAAAGATGGTGTTATCCGTCACCATCACAATTGGTTTCTGCGGGAACAGGTCGCCCAAACCACTTGGTTTTGATAGGTCCATCTTCATGACGTTAGCCTGATTACTGACAAACTGCCATCTGGTCAGTTCATCAC
>MEHG01000001.1 GCA_001940705.1 Candidatus Thorarchaeota archaeon AB_25 | reverse complement strand
GTATTGGTATTGTTGACTATGACAATATAGAAATCGTCAAGACGCCCCGCCCTTGGCGGCAGTACTATTTAGTTCAAGTTGTGTATTGATTCTTCTCTTATATTACTAGATTAAATTGTTTAATCTACCAAATGGCTTCTTAAATTCAACAATAACTTTTATATCCAGCGACTACTCCACAATATATTCATCTTCTCCAGTTGCTTTAGGAGAGAAGATAGAAAAAAAGGAAGGAGAGATTGATGTCAGAAGTACTATTTCTTAGACCGACATCAGGGCTGACCAAGTATTTTGGTACATGGACATCCCTATTTATGATCCTAGGCGCAAGTTTAGGAACGTATCAATGGTTGTTTGTCGGCATCCTTCAGGACATGTATCCAGGAATAAATGCTGGAGCAACTTGGGGAATAGGTATGTTGTTTATGCTCATCTACACAGTAATGATGACATTACTGTCGATGGCCATGCCCCGTTCTTCAGGACTATATCAAATCTCAGCGCGAGGTTTCAATCCTGTAGCTGGTACGATAGCAGTTTGGCGTGGGATAATTGCAAACCCGATTCTCAAGACAAGCGAGTTTTACTTGTTCCTCGTTTTCCTAGGAGCTGCATTCGGACAGTGGGGTGCTGTATATAACAACACCGCAATGTCAGCTTTAGGATCTACTTTATCCGGTGCAAATCCAATGGTATTGGTTTTTGTTTCAATACTGATGCTGGCAATATTTTCAATTATTGCCTACCTTGGGCCGTTGTTAAAAATGGAACCGCGGATACAAATGTTCGGAGGAGTATTCTCAACTATCGGATGGTGTTTGGCATTATTCGTAATGCTTGGCACACCCGCCGCTAATGTACCCAGTCGCTGGGATGCAGTCTGGGGTGCAGGTGCCTATTCGGAAGTTACAACAGTTGCAACCGCAGCAGGATATACGGCACCAGCGTTTAGTCTGGAAATGACCCTCTTGGCTACTATCTGGCCAATAGGATTAACATGGCCATATCTCATTCTACTATATGGTGGTGAGGTTGCTGATCCAGCAAAGAACCTTGTTGTTTCTCAAGTGGGTGGTGCTCTAATCTTGGCTGTTCTACTCACTAGTGGCGGTGCGCTGTTCCAGGGAACATTTGGGACATTCTCAAGTCAATATGGGGTGGCGGCGGCAACTGGGAATCTGACGCAAACAGGAGTGTTTCAAGGAAGCATGGGAACCTTCAGTGCGTCGATCGCAGGAAATCCATTGGTTTCTGGTTGGATATTGTTATCTCCAGTTGTGATTGCCTTAACTTCGACACCGGTAAACATGGCCTGGGTCACTAGAGGATTCTTCCAAGCTTCTCTTGACAGAATGATGCCTTCATTCTTCGGAAAGCTTTCTAAGCATCACACACCCACCTATGCAATCATCTATTACTTCTGTTTCGGAGCACCATTTGCATTCGCATACGCTCTGCCTGGTCTTAGTGGATGGTTAGCTGTAGTGACTTCGCTGGTGGGCCTATGGGGTATAGAAATGTTATTCCAATCAATGGCGGCGTTACAACTAACGTTCTTGAGACGGCCGTTGTATGAAGGAAGTATAAAACCGCAACCGGAAGTAGGAGGATTTGCGATATTGTCGCTCTTAGGCGTCATATTGCTTCCAACTTCGCTATTTCTGGTAATTGGCTTATTCCAAGGAGCGGCTTTCTTATCGATCATATCGATGTGCGTGCAATATGGCTTCTCGGCGGCGTGGTTCGTATACTTTGCTCGACGAATGCAGAAGCAAAACATCGATATGGATGCAATCTATACATCATTATCGCCAGAGTAATAAATTACTAGCCTGAGGATTACCTCAGGCTTCTCTTTATTTTTCTAATTTCAATTTCATAGTGAAAAACAGATTTTTGTATAAAGCATCTTAAAACGCAGATTTTGATTTTTTATAACTTCTATGAGCAGAGATATAAGTAAGTATAGCATTTGATTAAGGGTGTTAGAGGAGGAGACTTGATATGACATCTTCAATTCTTGAAAGCCTGAAAACCGCTGTTAGTGAGGGAGACTCTGAGAAATCTGTAGAGTTTGCCAAGAAGGCCCTTGAATCAGACATACCACCATTGGATGCAATTACTAATGGACTAGCAAAGGGCGTAAAGGAAGTAGGTGATTTATTTAGTGAGGGAGAAGCCTTCCTCGTTGAACTAGTCATGGCTGGAGATGCCATGAAAGCTGGAATGTCCGTCCTCCTCCCTGTGATCAAAGAATCCAAAGCAGAGATGATTTCAGCAGGGAAAGTTATGATAGGCACAGTCCAAGGTGACATTCATAGTATTGGCAAAGACATAGTAGGAACCTTGCTTGAGGCTGATGGATTCGAAGTCTTGAATGTTGGTGAGGATGTCCAATCAGAAGCCTTCGTGGAGAAGGTGAAAGAACACAAGCCCGATGTCCTAGGTTTATCATCTCTACTTACTGCAACACTGCCCGCTCAAAAGGCTGTGATCGAGCAACTGAAAGTGGCAGGATTGAGGGGAGATGTCAAGGTAATAATTGGTGGAGCTCCTACAACTCAAGAATGGGCTGACGAAATAGGAGCCGATGGCTGGGCTGGAGACGCTGTATCAGCTGTTAGTCTGGTGAAACAGCTTGTCAAAGGCTAGTTGATAAATGATATGGAGGAATTTCATGTATAGATTACTAAGTCGCGGTGAGATATCTGCTATACATACAGCAGCTATGGAAGTTCTTGAACGAGTTGGTATAGTCATTCAACATGATGCAGCATTGAAGAAACTCGCTGATGCTGGAGCGACTGTTGATGACAAGAAAAAGATCGTAAAAATCCCTGAATACATGCTTCATGATGCACTTCAGAAAAGTCCTGGAAGGCACAAACTCGTTGCTCGAAATCCAAAACACAATATCGTCATTGGTGATGGGAACTCTTATTTCACAAATGCATTTGGTGCCCATTATACAATAGACTTGGAAACCGGAGAACGTCGATTCTCAACAATCAAGGACCTAGAAGAGTTTACACTCCTAGCAGATTATTTCCCAACCGTTGACTACGTCAAACTGAACATTTTACCTCAGGATGTACCAAAGACCATATGGGAGCAGGAAATGGCTCTTGCAATGTTCAAGAGTACTGAGAAACACATTAGTCATGTGGCATTAACTCCAGAGGGCTTTAGAGATGTCATAGAGATGACAAAGATCTATGTAGGAGGAGAAGACGAGTTTATCAAGAATCCATCTATCATTGATACCGGATTCAATAATGTTCCCCCTCTGAAATTCACTCCTGAAATCATTGATATGATTCTTGATTGTGCTAAGTATAGAATACCCTTTGATATTAGCACTGGTTTGTTGTCCAGTGCGAGTGGGCCTGTAACACTTGCAGGTACAATTGTGCAAGGTATTGCAGAGAACCATGCAATAGTGGTCTTGACTCAGCTAATTGGTCCTGGAACTCCTATCATGTGGGGGTCATGTGCCACAATATTGGATCAGCGGTACGGCACTGCCGCCTATGGATCGCCAGAGAATGGGCTGATTCATGCTGCGTTTTGCCAGATGGCTCATTACTATGGTCTTCCCTATTTTGGTGCTGCTGGTGTGGTAGACTCTAAAGTGCCTGACCAACAAGCTGCATATGAGAACACTATGAACGCGTTACTTGCGGCTGTTTCAGGTTGTGATGTGGTTCATGACGGGGTCTACGGGATAGTTGAAGCTGGAATCACAGCTAGTTACGAGATGTTTGCAATTAGCAATGATATCTGCGGAGCGATTAAGCGTATATGCAAAGGCATTAAAATAACTCCAGAAACCTTAGCTGTGGACCTTATAGAAACCGTTGGACATGATAGGAACCATTTGAACACCCCTGAAGCATTGAGATTTACAAAGAAACATCTTCTCGAGGAACAATGGCACCCATCGATCACTAATCGGACCTCACGGCCAGAGTGGGAAAAGCAAGGTTCAAAGACCATTGAAGAAGTTGCTAGAGAGAAGGTTAAGGAGATTCTCTCGACACACAAGATTGAACCACTTGATAAGAAAATTGAATCAGACATGAGGAAATTCATCAAGGATCGCATAAAGAAATTGAAGTCTAGTTAGATGGAGGAATGAGAAATGGATGAACCATCTGCAGATGATGTAAGAATTGTTGGAATGTCAACTGTTGCTGCAGCTCATACAGTCTACGTTGAAACAGTTAGGAAGAACTTTGGTAAGAAGGGTCTTGAAGCCTTGGGAGAAGCTAACCGGTTACATGGTCTGGAGCTTGGAGAACAGAGTGTGAAAGACGGTGGACTTAGACCGGGTGATCTAAAATCAATCTACGAGTTCTTTGCCGCAGCTCATCCCTACTTTGGTTTCGAACTAGAAATAAACGAAGTTACTGACCGACTTATTGATTTAAAAGTGACAGCCTGCCCTTGGATTGACACATTTCGTGCGAAAGGTGCGAATGAAGACATATGCCATTGGGTTACGAAGATTGATGAAGGAATCGGCCAAGCAGTTGACTCCTCTCTCTCTATGAGTGTTCCGAAATGTATGATGCAAGGTGATGATCACTGCATTTACCGCTACGAGAAATAATGCAATGAGTTTCTTCACAATCCAATCCAGCTAATATGTGGTTAAAGTTTAAATTGATGAGTTGATGTGGGTCATAGGAGGTAATTACCTCAAATACTCACAGAAACAATAATGAAGGGTAAACATCATAAAGGGGACTTCAACCGAAATAACCTTGACTCTTCGTGAACAAACGATAGCTACAGTTGGAATTGAAATTGGCAGATAAAGAATCCAAACTCACACTCCGGGAATGGCTGGCACAGCACGCACGAGTCGAACCAGTGCATTATAAGAAAATCGCTGCAGCTTTAGAACGTGATCCCGCGTCAGTTTCTGCCTCTCTTTCCATTGAAGGAAAACAAGCTCAAGAAGGCAATAGACCTGCTTACTTTCTACGCACAGGTCCAGGACTCTACCAATACAATGACCTATGTGAAGGAGCAGTTGATGAAGAGCTGATTTCTGAAGTGCGCTCCCGCGCTGCTGATTTCAATCGTGCAACTCGACGTGAGATACGAAATGAGATAGCCAAGCTTGACCTGAAAGGGTTCGATGACCTAGCGAGAATCTTACTACTCAACATACGTGCCCGAATTGAAGAGGCTGTTGAAGTTCACAAATATAACGGAACCGTTGTTCTTCTCACAACATGGCGAGATGATGGTGGTAGGTCTCCTGTCGTCGTATATGCAAAGAAGTGCGAGTACGAAGAAAAGGTAGGGGCTGACATTATCCGTGAGATTCGAGGGTCTCTCTCCACCTATCAGTCCAATCAAGGTGTGCTTATCACAAACGGCACCGTCACTCCAGAGGGAAAACAAGAGGCACTTGGCTTTTCATCAAAAACCGTCAAGGCTTTGGTTCCTCCAGTTCATATAATAGACATTGACATCATGCTGAATATTCTTCTAGAGAGCCGAACTGGTGTTCGTTCGAAGAATGTAGAGGTTCTACTACTCGACCACGAATTCTTCAAACGACTTCGACGTTTGTCTTAGAGTATGTACTGATTCCGGCGTTTACCGTAATGAATAGGAACTAATAATCTTATATTGATGTTAGAAGTACGAAAAAAATGCACCCTTTAGTTTAAATATCACGGAATAGATGTAGAGAGCAATCACGATACGACTCGTTTTCTTGTCGTGAGAGAGAAAAAAAAGGAGAACAACGCAAATTGAGTGAGGAAGAAAAGCTCCTCTTCGTGCGAGAGAGTTCCGGCCTTGTAAAAGAAGTAGGCACGGGATTTGCACTTCTTCTTCCAATTGCACTAACACTCGGACCTTGGTTCCATTACTTCGGACCCCAGGTTTCGACTTGGTATGCTGGTGCGCATCTAGTACCCATGTATGCACTCGGTGCAGGGACAGTGTTCTTTGAAGCACTTGCCCTCATGTGTCTAATGCTTGCCATGCCAAGATCTGGTGCTTCATACCACTTCACTGGACGTGGTCTGAGCCCCATTTTTGGTGTGATGGAAGGCTGGCGAAGTGTAATTACCAACCCTGTCTTTAGAGGGACTGGAAGCTTTTTCGCCGTACAAATTTTCGCAGGCGGTTTGACAGTTATAGGAACTGCAACTGGAAACGCAGGTCTGGTCGCTGCTGCTACAGCTTTGGGCAGTGACATCATCTTGCTATTCACCGCAGCGGTTGCGATGATTCTTGTAGGGTTCATCTTCAGCTACTTGTCTGTAAAGTGGTTAGGATGGTTTGTAATAATCCTTGGAATTGTCAACATAGTTGCGCTACTGATTGCTGATCTTGTAATAATAGGCACACCTATCACACAAACTGTCTGGGAAGGAACAATGGGTGCTGGAACATGGGCCCCAATTGCTGCCTTTGACGCTTCAGGGCATATACCGTTTAATCCAGCCGCTGTAGGGCCCGCCCTCCTACTAACCGTAGGTGGTATGTGGCCATACCTGATTATGCCCGTGGCTGGTGAAGTTTCACAACCAAGTAGGAACATACCACTGAGCAACATTGGTGGTTGGGCTGGCATTGCTGGCTTCTTCCTGCTATCAGGCTACGCAGTTGAGAGCAGCATGGGTAATTTCCTCTACGGCATCAACGTCGCAGGAGGAGTATTCCCCGGATTCGGTAACTACGCTGCAGTCATACTTGGTACTAATCCACTAGCATGGTTCGTGATATTATGTCCGGTCTTTGCGAGTGTCTTAGACTCACCGAGTAACGCACTGTGGGTGACGCGGCCTATGCACTCGATGGCTATGGACCGGTTCTGTCCTGAAGCATTTGCTAGAGTCCATCCGAAGTATCACGTACCACACATTACACTGTGGTTCTGGCTGATTCTTTCAGTTGGTACTGTTGCATATGCTACAGCACTCCAGTTCTTCTTCGGTACCGCATTGGCATCGCTGATCGGCGTGGCTTACACCTACGTCTTCATCCGATGGCAGATGGCGTTAGCTGCGGTTTCATTACCGTACTATCGACCTACGTTGTGGGAGCGAAGTGGAGCCTGGAAGTTCTTGGGCATCCCATTGATATCTTTGGGTGGTATCGTATCTGGCGCAGTATTCTTCTGGGCCATCATTGCTTACGTACCAGAACTGCCTTACGAAGTCCTGTTCACGGTTCTAGTCTACGTGATAGGTCAACTGGCCTACATGTACTATGGTGCTAAGAACAAGGCTAAGGGCATTGAGATGTCAGCCATCTTTGGACAACTCCCACCGGAGTAGTCCCTTAGAGTAATGAAGAGAGCCGCAAGCTCTCTTCTCCCCCTTTTCTTTTTCAAAACAAACTGCTAGAATGTTGATTCTCGAGGAGATTCAATATTCTTCCTGAAAGTCATAGATAGGCGGGAATTTGTTCCTGCTTGCTTTACTTGAGAATGCTTCAAGTTTATCCCAAGTCCTATGGAATCTGGATGGGAATGACCAAGGTCTGATCATAAGAAACTCGTCAACATCATCTGAAGCATTGTACATTTCAAGAGCCCTATCAGCTTCTTCAGCGAATTTGTGTCTAGCATCCTCCTCTAAGACCTGCTGGTTGAAGACATAAGAGTCTTCATGCCATTGGTAACGAACAACTAACTCTTGATCATCCGGAAAGACGCGTTTTATTCTTCTCCAAGGCCAGAAGGTTGACATCTGCTCGAGTTGTTCTCCAGCACCATAGAAATCAATTGCCATCCCCTCTTTACAATAAACATAGTCGGGACCTCTTTCTCTGAATCTCGGATTGGGCTTTGCCATGCGACCTTTCCTAGCCCAGTCATTCCATTCAGCTCTAATACGACTACGCTCTTCGCAATGATCTAGAATGTACTTGACAGCAGCAGAAGTACCGTGATGTGCTAATCCTGGAAGGGATGGCTGTTCAAGACGTTCTTCTATAAGCTTCTTGACGGTTGGAACATCTTCAAAGGGAATCGTTGTCCAAACTGGAAAGAACGCTCTTCCAAAGGGCATCATGTATAGGAATACTAGTCCCGCGGTATCAATAGACTCGAATTTATCGTCAACTATCTCTTCGCCAAGTGGCCAAGTCTCGCCATCCTTGGCAAAATGGACCTCACACACCTCAAATGAAACCACTTCACCCCACTCAGCATCATAGAGTGCCTGAAAGTGTTTCCTTTTCTTCTCACGAGGAAGAATGAATCGTGCACATTTGGAATTAATCTGCAATTCATGTTTCTTCTCACTATGCGGACAAATTCCCAAGTATTCAATATCAGGCAATCTCTCATCATCTGTCATTTTGCATTCTTCACCTTGTTGAGTACAATGGTACGAGCCTGCTCATGGTAGCGAGTTCTTAAACGTTCTTAAAAGACTCACTTGGAGTGATTCGAACAATCGATAGTATTAATTAGCTGTTCCCATCTCGCTCCGAGAAGAGGCCACAAACCGATGAGTCATAGGGCGAAACGTTCGAAAGGAAAACCAACCTCGTTAGAGGGCTTCAAATTTGATCCGAGCGGATTAGATTTGAAATTTAGCAAGAATTTGACAACCGTTTTTGATGGCTATCGCATCAATAGAACCTATGACCTCACCTTTGTCGATAAGGCAATGAACAAGGGTGATTTACCCCAGAGTTTCATCAAACAATGGGGGACTGTAAGGGCTGTTCTCCACAAACTCGCAGCTATAGGTCCCAAGGTCCCAGAAGTAGAACCTGCTTTGAACAAGAAGCAATACATGTCTTTCCTGTCAATTGCATTCATAACAATTGCAGTTCCAATTTTGTTGATAACTTGGGTGTTTCAGGTAGCTTTCCTCACTCCATTTGCTATTCCACTCGCACTTGGCGCAGTTGCCCTAGTGATGATTAATTTTCTCGTTGGAGCCTGGTTCAATCGAAAGGTGGCATGGTTGATTCACGACTACTTGGAGGCCAATCCTGATCTCACAACAAGGGAGAATGTTGTCCTCCAAAACTGGGTTCAAACTCTCATCAACTACATTGCAAGAACTATGCGAAAGAGCGGTATAGATCCTGAGAAGAATCTCGTCAAATTCTTCAATGAAGATTATACTGGTATTGAGGTTGTGAAAATACCATCCGGATTCAGAAAACACTACGTTGTTAAAATACTGTAGAACAGCTGAAACGGTTCCTTCTGGATGTGTGAGGGCCTGCTAAGGCAGCTGCAGACCCTCATGATCTTAGACTAAGTCCTCTATTGGTTTGTAGTCGAGATCAAATCCGAAATGGCGGGGTCCCAACACCTTAAGGCCTTCAGGACCTCTGAAGATTGATTCACCCTTCATTCCTATCACACTGACTTTGTCTCCTTTCTTGATGTCAGTGTTCGTGATAGGCTCCCCAGTCATAGCGTCAATTATCTCAATAATGTCTGGACTCATAACCCAGGGTTTGTCATCCAACCAAGTAACATGGTTCTCATTCTTGAACCAGACTTTGAATATCTTGCCAGGTTTGGCTCCTGAACCCTTGATTTCCGTTTCTCCCCACATGTAACCTGCTCTATTCTCCCAGGTTCTACCAACTACTTCTCCTCTGAACAGGACCCATCCACCAACTTTCTCTACTACTTTGTCGGCTGGGTCATCTCCTGATTCTCTGCACTCTCGAATGATCTTTCCAACATTGTAGCTCTTTGTCAGAGTATTTGGTATGATTACTTCTTGGAAATCTTTTCCTTGCATAGGGAATGCAACATTTCCTAGTCTACCCCATGCAACTTCACTAAGAGCCTTAGAGAGCCTTTCTCCCATCTCGTAGTTTATCACATGTTCTACTATGCTCTTATTGCCAAACCAATCAATGAGTGCCATTGGTGCCATAGAATAGCCTTTGACACATACAGTGTTTTGACAAATCTCAGGAACCGCTCGCGCAGCATAGTCTCCATCAACACACGGAATACCATGCTTAACTGCAGCATCAATTGGGGCTGGAGTGTTGACACCCCCTAACTCAAATGGTACAACAGCTGAAAACTTGATACCCATATGGTCTTCAAGTGTAGCCAAACCGAGGGCTAATTCCTTCTCATAATAGTCCCAAGGAAACCTGGTTCGCAAAGCTTCTATTTCTGGTGTTGGTGGAGCTATCGTACCAGAATAATACGCACAAGCAACCCAGTCGTCATCTTTGACAGTACTAGCATCTACGATTTCAATCGTCTTTCCTGCATCTACGTGTGGATAGAGCATCTCGGAACCCAGCTTTTTGTCACCACCGCCACCTGTACCAAAAAATGTGCAGCCTGTGGTGAGGTCCTCAACGTCTGTTCTGGTCTTTAATAAAAGTGCCATTCGAACCAATTCCAAATTAAACTTGTTAAATATGGTATAAGCTAACTACTATATATTTTCGATGGAATCAGGAAATGCTTTGTAGATTGTTGAAGAAAAAGGGAGAAAGGAAAGTGCAAATGCACTCTCCAAAATTGAAGCGTAAATCAGAGTTCTACTCTACCTGCATTGACTTTGCCATCTTCGATGTTGATGACAAATCCTTTGAGAATTCCCTCTCTATACTCTGAACCAGGATTAACACAAAGTGTTCTACCAATCTGACGGTATCCGACACTTTCATGTATGTGCCCATGCATGCCAAGAAGTGGCTCATACTTTTCAATCACTGCTCTAACTGACTTGCTGCCCACAGGACCTAGAACCTCCATAGCACCAGATTTCTTTATCTTGAATTCTTCGTCTAGTGTTGGAGCTATATCTAGTCCAGAATTATATGGTGGATCATGGAAATTGCAAAGGACATTAGAGTAATCGTCTGTTTCGAGTCGTGCAAATTCAGCTTCGAGCTTTACCATCATCTCTTCATCAGAACATTCTCTATGAGTGTTCCATGGGGTGGAATTGACCCATTCTAGGCTTATCATCGGGTATCCCTTAACATCTACCACTCTCTGAAGTGGATAGATTATCCGGGGGTCATTCTTGATGACTTCATCAATCGAATAATCATCATCATTTCCTGGATTCACAACCACCATGACTTCTTCAGGAATTCTCTCATTTGCCATATCCATCCACAATTGAATTCTCTTGACCATTAGTTCTTGAAACAGTTCCGTAATGGCTCCCTTCTTCTCTTGAAGTTGGGCAAGTTCTTCAGGTGTCAAAATCTTGGGATAGTAACCTTCATCCTCTGTGAACTTGACGAATCTATCGAGGTCCTTCTGTTTCTTGAAGGTCTTCTTGCTCCCATGTGGCTGCGCATACCATCTGTCTTCTTTCTCTTGAATGATCGGCATGATTGCCTTACCTGTGAGGTCTCCACACATCATGGCAACATCAGCCTTGAACACTTTAGGAGCTCTGCACATTTTCTCCCATGTCTGCTGACTTCCATGTGGATCGGCTGCTAGGAATATTCTCATTTTATTACCTCGGGTTGTTGTGCGAGAGTTCTCCTTCTGTTGGTTTAAATCCTTAATGGTATAACGACGTTGTACTAATTTAATATGACTTAGAAAAATAAACAAAAATCACTGCCATGACACAAGATATTAATGCCATACTACATCGTTGTAGATACCGACCGAGAGGTGCACCAAGAAGTGACAGGTAAATATGGTCCGATTCTTGATGATTTCATGGATGAAGCGATAAGAATCGAGAAAGTTGCAGATGAACTAGGGATTCCTCTCAGAGTAATAGGCTGCCTTGCTTTCAGAATAAAGAGCCCTGAATACACAGACCTACATATCAAAATGGGCCGCGAAGTGACTGACATCGACTATGTCTCTTACTACAAGCATCGGCAGAAATTGATTAATCTCTTCAGAGATGATCTTGGATACCACTGGGTTCCACCCAGCTTTGCAAGGGCATCAACTCTCAGGGATCTCTTCATTGATCAAAGGACCGGTAGGAAAATCGATGTTTTCTACGACCATCTTGAATTCTGTCACAAGATTGACTTCAAGGAGAACAAACGTCTAGAAGTCGATCAACCAACAATACCCTTAGCTGAGCTGTTCTTGGAAAAGACACAGATTGTTGAGATAAACGCAAAGGACCTGAAAGATCTAGTCATCACATTCCTTGCACATGATGTGAATGAAGAAGACGATGACAATGCAGTAAATGGCAATTACATCTCAAAGATACTCTCTGATGACTGGGGCTTTTATTACACAGTTACTGAGAATATCAAGAAGTTCATTGACTTTGTACCCAGTTTGAATGATATCGATCAGAACCAGAAAGACTTAGTGATTTCTAAAGCTCAAAAGCTACTTCAGCTGATTGAGGATGCTCCTAAGTCTCGGAGCTGGAATCGACGTGCTAAGGTCGGTACAAAGAAACGCTGGTACAAATTTGTTCATTCAATGGAAGGAACAAGAAACGCAGATTAGATGGAGTACGTTTGTGGGGTTTTGAGGCAATGAGGCTTTCAAAAGAGAACGCGTATGATATGCTTACAGGAGTAGGAATACTTGGAACCGGCGGCGGTGGAGACCCTGTATCCTTTGGCAAACCCATGGTAGATTGGGATTATGACAAGGGAAGAGTCTACGAAATAACCCCCCCCGAGGACATCAAAGATGATGCCTTCATTGTGTGTGGAGGTTACATGGGTTCTGTCAAGGTGTTCACATCAATTGGTGACATGTTAGAGGCTTGGGAGACCAGATACGAGCTCTATGAAGCAATGAAGATATCTGAACGAATCACTGGAAAGAAAGTTGACCATTTAGTTCCGTTTGAACTCGGTGGAACAAACACAACCGTGATGCTTTCCCTAGCTGCCAGAGCTGGTATAACAAGCGTTGATGGTGACGGATTAGGAAGATCCGCACCTGAGACTCAAATGATTACTTTCGTTGGATATGGGATAGAACTATGTCCCATGCCTGTGGTGTCCAAGAATGGGAGTATCATCATAGTTGACAAGACAACTTCTCCAGCGCTAGCAGATGAGATTGGAAGGTTTGCTGTAGTTCAGGACGGTGGTGCTGGAGCTAATAATCACTACTACCAGTCAGGAGCACAATTGAAGAAAGCAGTGATTCCAAACAGCATCTCAAAGTCAATTGAGTTAGGTGCTGCTGTTCGAGATGCTAATGAGAACAAGAACAACCCAATTGATGCATTTCTAGACACTATGGGTGGTCAAGTGTTAGCCCGTGGTAAAATAGAGGAGGTCAAGGGTGAGGACCGCATGGGACATTGGCATGTCTTAGTGCAACTCAAAGCTGAGGGTCTCAAGGGTCGTTTCGAGGTCGTCGTGAAGAACGAGTATATGATGGCTATGAGCGATGGTGAACCTGTTGTAATGTTCCCAGACCTCATCTGTTTGCATAATCCTGATACAGGTCATGGAATAATGAGTGCCGACCTCAAGGAAGGTCTAGATGTGGTTGTCACAGCTGTTCCTGCTCATGAGCGATTACGTTTTGCTGGAAGTACTGAGATTGGGAAGAAAGCATTTTCACCAGAGAGATACGGTCATCCCGAACTAGAGTATAAACCAATGGAAGAGATAATAGGGCGGCTACATTAGTTCAGAGAGTCAGCTATTCCAGCTATGTATTCACATAGGAGTAGATATCATATGACACGATTAGCCCTCATTGGTGCAACAGGTATTGACTGGTGGAAAGATCCGAAGAAGAAATCCTTTGTTGAGCTACACACTCCACCCGGTTGTGAGATTGGTAATTTCACACCTAAGCATGGAACACACAGTGTTGAATCACTGACCGATGAGGCGTACAACGCTCCCTTCATTCTGGAACAGATAGTTCGAGCTAATAACGAAGGTTATGATGTGATAGTGATAGATTGTGCTTGCGATCCAGTTTTTGAGGCGGCTCGCGAGGTCTCGAAGGTCCCTGTTGTTGGTCCACGTAACACAGCCTTCCATTTAGCTCTCACACTTGGAACGCGATTTGGTGTAGTGACTGTCCAAGGTGAAGCGCTGAAGAAGTGTATCGAACATGGTGTTCGAAAAGAGGGATTGGAGTCATTCTGCGCTGGAGTTCGATACCTAAAGATACCTGTGTTAGATATTGCAAAGAAACCAGAACAGGCACAGAAAGCAATACTTCAGGAGAGTAAGACACTCATTGAGAATCATGGTGCCGATGTCATTGTTCTTGGTTGTACAGCACTATCCCATGAGGTGAACCTTAAACCAATCATGGATGAGTTGCAAGTGCCAATTATCGATCCTTGGATAGTGGCGATTAAGTCTGCATTCATGCTCGTAGAATCTGGGCTCTCTCATAGCAAAGTAGCCTACCCTTTTCCACCTAAGAAAGGAATCAATGAACCTCCATCTCTTGAAGGGTCTTTTGATGATATTTTGAAGAGATAACTCTGAATCAAGTTTAGATATATTTGCTATCCTTCTTCAGAAGCAACACTATCAAGATTAGAACAACAATCCCTAGTAATGCCCACATGAGGTATGGGAGTGTTAATCCGATCTCCATCAGCCATCCACCTACAATGGGCCCGAGGAAGAGTCCCACTCCACCCATGCTCTCCACCAAACCTGCATGTGTTCCTTTCTCAATATCTGTTGAAGATACTACTAGATACAGAGCTCCCAGGTAATTGAAGCCTACAGCTATTCCCGAAAGAATCATTGCAATAGTGAAGATCCAGACGTCTATGAAGAGGAAGAGCATGAGACCAGATAATATTGAAAGTACTGCTCCAGCAACTATGGCCTGTTTCATTCTTTCTCCAGCTACTCTCGCAATTACAATGAAAGTCAATGTTCGAGCCAGATTCCAAATGAGAAGGAGATTCCCAAAATCTTCCGCTCCGAAAGGATATCCTGTATCACTCAGTATTGTGATATACGACGGAAAGAGACCTAGAACTATGGTTGAAACAACACCCCAGAGCATCACCGACAAATACGATGCAATGAATAAGGGTGACGCCTTACTCACCCTTCCAACTTGAGCTGTGGTTGTTGATGGGAGGATTCCTACGTTGGATATTGATGACTCGATAGGTTTTCGTCTATATCCTTGGAGAAGTCCTGCAACAATCATCAGAGCAAGAATTTCAACTCCCAGAACCACGAAGATTCCAGAAGTGTCACCATACACTCCTGATAGATATGCAATCACCATTGGAGGAAGAATCATCGACGCACTCCACGAGGTTGAGAAATTACCCAAAGTCGCAACTTCGGACTCAGTTTCTAATTCACTGACCATTCCTTCTATGGTCGGAGCGACAAATCCGAAAACAAAACCTTCTATCGCCCGTATTGCGATGAGTTGCCAAGCACTCACAAACGGTAGGAGGTACAGGATTATCACAATGATGTATCCTCCTGTAGACAGAAGGAGTGTCTTCTTACGCCCTTTAGTATCTGAAAGACGCCCTCCAATTGTTGGTGAGAACATGTAGACTAGTCCAAATATACCAAAAGCCAATCCCGCTTCGAGTGGGGTGCCACCCATTTGTGTTGAGTACCAGGAGGCAAAGATCTCGGTTGTGCCAAGAGTGAAAACAGTAAGGAATGCGGTGACATACCCAATCTGTCTGTTTCTTTTCTTGACATCGGGTGTAAGTTCTGGTTCTCCAGCTACATCTAGACAAAATGGTTCTACTGATTCATTCATTTCCTTAAATCCTATTACTTCATTTGATGTGTGAATTCTGTACCCAGTATCTTTGCATTATCTATTGGTTCAGTTCCAGGAACTGGAAATGCAACGATGGTGTTTACACCTGCATCAATCATCTGTTGTAGTTTCTTGATACAAGCTTCTTTGTCTCCGACCAAACAAAGCTCCTTAACCATATCATCGGTGATAAGTTCAGAAAGCAATGCGTCATCGCCCTTCTCCGCTGCTTTACTCATTGAATGTGTGTCCTCGGATTTGACACCTGCGTGGGCCATCAGAGGGCCTCCAGGCTGAGAATGTGGTAGATATAGCTTGGTGAATTCGCGAGCTGTGTTGATTGCCTTATCGAGATCATCATTAATGACCATTGGCATATATGCTACCATCTCATAGTCATCAAGCGACTTTCCCACCTTCTTAGCTCCCACTGCTACGCGGTCCCATGCAAATTTGACATACGAGGGATTGCAGAAAATGGACAAAATGACACCGTCTCCAATCTCACCCGACAGAGCTAATCCCTGGGTGCCCTCAAAGGCGAGGTAAATCGGTGCACTCTTTCGTACTGGCTCAAAGACAAGTTTGATGTCCTTGGCTGAGAAGAACTTGTCTTCATGATTGACATTCTCACCAGTCATGATTTTTCGCACAAGGTTCACACAGGCTCGGGTTCTGGACAATGGTTTCTTGTCGTAGATCCCCATCTGGTCCATCCAGAAGGGCACTCCAGAACCTATTCCAAAAACAGTCCTCATGTTGGACATCTCATCGAGCGTTGCAAACTCCATAGCAATCAGTGCGGGGTGTCGAGAGTAAGGATTTACAACTCCTAACCCTATCCTGAGTTTCTCTGTAGCCATTGCTGCTGCAGCCATGTAAGGAATGCCCCCGCGGAAGAAATAGTCCTCGGCAAACCATACAGAACCAAGACCGGATTTCTCAGCAACCTTGGCTAATTCAACGGCTTCACTGACAGGGAATACACCTGTCATGGCAACTCCAAATTCTTTGAACCCTTTCATCATTTATCACGCTTGCAAAAAGAAAAGAAGAGGGGAGTTGTCCCCTCTACTCCTTTGGAAGCAGACCAAGTTTGTCTAGATGATCTGCTACATCCTTGAGTTTTAGCTTCTCCAGAGTTTTTCTATATGGCCAGCTGGTCTTCAAATCCCATTCATGCAAACCATAGTACTGGTCTAGAGCATTGTCTAGCTCCTTCTGAGAGTTGGTTTCTCCCTTAAGTGGACCAGAAGCTGCACCCTCGTTCATCAAACGCCATGGAAGATTGTCATGTTCACGGGTTGCGCCCCTAGTTATGTTGAATGCCTTCTCTAGAGTGCAGACACGTCGACCAGTCAGCATCATCTCCTCTTCCGACATCTCGATTCCCGTCGCCGCTGCATAGATTCGAGCCATATTGTCGGGATTAACTCCGAAGGCTGCTGTTGATGTGAATACACAGAAGCCTAGTGCCTCAGTGATTTCATAACAGTCCTCATGCCATCGTACAATTTCCGCTCTGAACTCTGTGAAGTAAGAAGATGCCCATTTCTTGTCTCCTGTGAGCTTTTCTATTAGGTCAACTGCCTCAGGACTAGAACCAAACTCAGCAAACGTTTCAGTCATAAGGTGGTCGTTTCCTCGTACATTGACAGCAAAAGCGAGAGCATATGCCTTAGCAGACCGGGTTTCCACATTTGATTGTTCAAGACCCTTCTTATTCATGATTGCCCATTTGTAGGAATCCTTGCCGATCTTCTCAGTTGCAATTTTCAAGCCATCCCCTAGAAGGTCACCCAGTTTTCCCTCACGGAGTGCGATTTTCTCTACAATCTTCTTCACTTCTTCCAGTTTGCCCCAATCGAGATCGAGTCCATCTGTGTCCTCTTTGGTGAGCACACCTCTCTTATAGCTCTCGATTGCCCACTGAGAGACTGTACCTGCTGTGATTGTATCAAGTCCTAGACGATTACAGATTTCGTTGAGAATCAGAACCCCTTCTGTATCAATGATGCCGGGACCATTTCCTAACGCTCCGAAAGTTTCGTACTCTGGACCTCCACTAGAAATTCCCTTGTTGGGTCCTTTAGTAATCTCAGAGTATCTATGACATCCTATAGTACATCCAAAGCATCCTACACGTCTCTTCATGTATCCAAGCTCATGCAGTGCCTGTCCTGTGATTGGGTATACATTCTCAGTGTAACCCGTCTGCCAGTTTTTCCCTGGAAACGCGTGCATCTCGTTAATTGCCGGAATGGAACCGGCTGTTCCTAATTCATGCAAACCTTGAGCCCCACTATCCGCTCGAAGATTCTCACGCATCTCTTGGGCAACCTCTGCGAATTTCTTTGTATCTTTCACGCGAACTGGCTTGGTTCCCCTCACACTGACGGCTTTCAAGTTCTTCTTGGCCATCACTGCAGCTCCTCCACCTCTTCCTGCAGCATGGTAGAGCGAGCACATAATAGAGGAGGCTCTCACCAGATTTTCTCCCGCTGGTCCAATGTACAGACCACGAGAGTCTTCACCATGCCACTTCTTGAGAAGAGTATCAGTTTCGACGATATCTTTGCCCCATAGATCCTTTGCACTTCGAATCTCAACATTGTCATCCTGGATAAGGATGTAGGATGGTTCCTTTGCCGCGCCATGTACAACCAAGTGGTCATATCCCGCGTACTTTAACTCAGCTCCCCAATGACCTCCAGTGTTACTCTTCAAGTAGAGTCCTGTTGTGCAACCTATAGTTGTGACAGAAGTTCTGCCTGATGCCGGCGCTGTTGTACCGGTTACTGCACCCGGAGCAAAAATGATGATGTTCCGAGGATCATCCCATGTGATATCAGAATCCTTGCAATAATCCCAAAGGAGTCTAGCGCTTATGCCTCTTCCCCCAACATATAGCCTTCTCCAGTCCTCTGGTATGTCTTCGACCCAAGTCTTACCTTTGGTCAGATCCACATGCAATATCTTTCCTTGATGTCCGTACACTTTCATGTCGCCTCCTTCTCGAGATCACGATACATAGTCATTCGCGCTGACCGTAGCTTCTTCTTCATCTTCTCCGATTCATCAGATTTGTCAACCCAGATTAATGCCTCAGGCACACAATGCTTGACACAATATGGGTCACCTCCACAAAGGTCACAAAACATCGGTTGCTTTGTTTCAGGGTGAAGTCGAATTGAGTGGTAGATACACGCATCGACACATGCCCCTTGAGAGGTACAGAGTTTCTCGTCAACCGTGATTACTCCAGTTGCTTCATCCCTTGATAGTGCTCCATTCGGGCAGGCAGCAACACATGGATATGATTCACATTGTTCACAGACAAGCGGAAGTCCTAGTGCAATATCCTCTTTCTTCAGAATTTTTATTCTGCCTCTCAGGGGATCGAACAGATCCTCCTTGATAAGAGAACATGCAAGAGTGCACTGCTTACATGCAGTGCATTTGTCCATATCGACAAGTAGCAGTTTCTCCATCGTTATTCATTCCAACATCTTGTTTAAGTGAATTATGATTCTATAAACCTGCATTAAAATCCTCTCATTATCGTTCTGTTTAATCGTACATATCGCCCCAAACAACCCTGAAAATGACCAGAACGAAAGATAGAGGCTGTCTGTAGATGTTTATTCATCCCGTGGAGGTTCTTTAACTGAGCGTACGCATAAATCGTATGTTTAAAGTATATTTTAAGAATTTCATCAATATAGAATTTGGACTTGAAGCGATAGGTTTTAAGAGTCGCAGAAAAGGAGTGTCATTGTGTGATACCTGTGAGTAGTGAAGATGAAGCCGCAAGACAGTCGGATGAGCTCTTGGTTGATAGCATGGATGAATTCGAACGAACTGGTGATTTTCGTGAAGGTATGCATATGCTTCTTTCACATCATCCGCCTTCGATGTATGGTCACTGCCTACGTGTATCCATCATGGGTCGATCACTCTATCTATGCGGTCGCTGTAGTGGAATCTATGGCGGGCTGGGTGGAGGTCTTCTCTTTCTCTTCATATTTCAAATTCAGTTGATCCCTGAGTGGTTCTGGTTCTTTGTTTCTGTAGCACTTGGTTACACAACAATCATTGATTGGATGAGTCAGAGACTCACTCCAAGAAAGACAACAAATTTCACTAGAGCTTCTACGGGATTCATGAGTGGACTTGCACTGGCGATGATCTTCTATCTTGCTAACTTGGTCTATATGCTTGTGGCACTTGTGTCGATGAGCGCATCAATCGGTATTGTCGGGCTTATTGAGAACAGACGTCGTACAGCTTACTACAAAGAGATACAAGCCGAGATTGATGCGACACCTGAAGCAACCACGTCATAACAGTACATCTTTCACACTGGCCAAAGGGTTTTATTCTGGATGTTTCCAGCCACAAGTGAACTGGCATGATTCCTTTCACTAAACCGATAATTGGTCAAGAGGAAATAGAAGCTGTAAAACGTGTCCTTGAATCAGGGATGCTAGCTGAGGGAAATGTTTCTCGAGAGCTGGAGAAGCTGTATGCTGAGTATACTGGTACTAAGTTTGCGACTGTGACCAGTAATGGAACTACCGCTCTTAGTACTGCTCTTGAAGCCATGGACATTCAGCCTGGAGATGAGGTTATCACATCTCCCTTCACTTTCATTGCCTCTGCAAACTCTATTGCGATGGTAGGTGCAATCCCGGTTTTTGTAGATATCAAACCGGACTCCTACAATATTGACCCTGATTTGATTGAAGATGCAATCACCGACAAGACCCGAGCAATCATGCCCGTGCATATTTTTGGAATGCCTGCTGACATGAAGCATATCATGGATATAGCAGATTCTCATGACCTGCAGGTCATCGAGGATGCCTGCCAGGCTCATGGAGCTGAGGTTGATGGAAAGAAAGTAGGTGCACTTGGACATGTAGCCACATTCTCGTTCTATGCAACCAAGAATATGATGACCGGCGAAGGTGGAATGATCACCACTGACAACGAAGAACTCTATGATGAGATTCTGATGGTCAAGAACCATGGTCGCGGAAAACAGGGTGGGTATAGTCATTTCAGAATTGGATACAACAACCGGATGATGGACCTTGTGTCTGCAATAGGAATCGAACAGATCAAACGATTACCAGAAGCAGTCAAAAAGAGACGAAGTATTGCACAAGAATATGATGACTTCTTCGCAGAGTTTGAATCAATCAAACCTCAGGTAGAAGTTGAGGGTTTGAAATCATCATATCATCTCTATGTACCCCGACTCTACTCTGACAAGATGAACAGAGATGAGATTGTTACTGCTCTAAGAAATGAAGGTGTTGGATCAAGAGCGGTCTATGCATTGCCTTGTCACAAGCAGGATACATACCTTAACATCCAGAAGTGGCGTTGGTCAAAGTTCGTCGACTATCCAGATTATTCAGCATTGACTCTTCCAGTGTCTGAAGAAATTGGACTAAGACACTTCGACATTCCTGTGCATCCCCTTCTTACTAATGAGGACAAGGAACACATCAAGCAAGCGTTCAACAAGATTCTTGGCTAGAGTCTCTCGAAGTGTGGTAGGATAGAACGCAGGTCTTTGGACTCAATGGTTACCGAGGCTGCATCACTCACTTTCTTGTCCACTGGATTGAATGCTACACTGAATGAAGAAATATTGAATAGGTCAATATCATTGAAACCATTTCCTACGCTCGCGATACTATCCAGTGGATGCTCTTTGATCTGAGCATACTGCCATATTATCGTGGCTTTCTCTGGACCCCCCATGATGAACTGCACCGTTCCATCATGAACCTCATTCTCTGAGCCAAGTATGTGGGAGTATGCGAAATCCAGATTCAGTCTTCGAGCAAATGGTTCCATAAAGAATTGACTTACTCCACTTGAGATGCAACCCACATCATAACCCCACTCTTGAAGTGTCGCCACTGTTTCCTCAGCACCCTCCATCAGTGGCAGTCTCTTCACAAGATAGTGATAGGTCGCATCGATAGGTATTCCTTTCCATATCTTCGCGACCTCAGTGACGGTATCTCTTAGGGTCATTTCCTCCTGAGCAGCCCTCTGGATAAGTTCCAGATATTGGTCTTTCAACCCAATTTGTTGAGCTATCACAAATACAGCACTAAATCCATCAAATAGGACTCCATCCAAATCTAGTGAGATTATCTTGATTCTTGAAGTCATTCCACACTCATTTCCTGCTCAGTAACCTGTTGGCAGCTACACCAGTAACAGTAATTATCACTTTTGATGATGACTTGTCTGTCATGAACATCATCAGTAAAAGGGGTCTTGGAACCATCAACGAAATCAAGAAGAAGTTCAGAAAGAAAAGAGTTGATGAAGAGCTTGCTTTTGATGTTGGGAAGATGAGCCGAGATCTTCTCAAACGAATGCTTGTTGTCTGTGGCAGGGTAGGAGATGAGAATGCTGCTCAATACGAGCGTAAGGCCAAAGAACTTGGGTCCGACTTTATTGTAGAAAAGGGTCGTTCTTGGGTCCTCACTCAGAAGACGATTAGGGAGAATTATGACCCTAGTTATCACAAGGGTGCTCTTCTTATCGGTACCAATAAGGAACTTCCCGCGACTCAAATCTCATACGACGGTGACTATGCCTTCACTGATTGGTTCATTCAGGATCTAGATGGTGATGGTATCCCAGATTTCCCCTTTGGTCGGATATTCGGACCTCCTACAACAGTCCTCTATCACATGGACCCATTCATTGTTGATAGCGATATAGCTATCGTCTTTGATAGTCAACCAACTAGATCTGATATACATGTCAAAGCACTTGCTGAACTTGGGTTCGATGTAGAAGTACTAAATCGATATACCGAGGATGAAGCGAAATTACTCTCAGTCAGTGAATTCATCCTTCAATTCTCAGATGGTGTGTTCACAGCACGTATTCATGGCACTCCGGACAGATGGGCCACCCACAACTCGGTCATCCTAAGTCACAATCAGGCTTCAGCAATCAAGTTCGAAGGGTATCCTGTCGTGTATTCAGAAGCCTGCAGTACTGCACTGGAAGGCCCCCTACTGAAAGCGTTCTTGAACTCAGGAGCCTCCTACATTGGTGCGACTCTTGACACTATGAATAATGTCAAACCATTCGATGATTGGCGGACCTGTGCTTATTGTGATGGATGGAAGTTTGGATTTCTCGATCTGCTAGACTCTCACGAACTCATAGGTGAAGTGAAGCTGGCTGTTGACAAGACTCTGACAGAAAACCTTGAACCAAAAGTATTCGCAGAGCTCGAGAATGTGCGAAAAGGAGAAACAACCACCCTGACAATTGACAATGCTGTTTCGGTATCAGAATGGATGTTATTTGGCAATCCATTGAGAAGTTCCACAGTTGGTCCAAATGCTCAATTCACTCCCGGAAGAATAGTTGTTGATACATGAATTATCTGCGTATTTTCGTTGAAATAAGAGACCCAATCAATCCGCCACCAGCACCAATTCCTCCCATTATGAGAACCGCTATAGCAACATCAAGGAGCGGAGTTGTAAACCCTATGAACCACTCAGTCATAACAAAGACAATGCAGTAGCTGAGAATGTTCCCTATGAACCCAACAGCCACACCATATCTTATTTTCGCAATCAAGAATCCAACAACAAGTCCTGTGACTAGAGGCGCTAGGAAATTCAGAATGAAGAACAATCCAAAATTAAGTAAAATGGTGACAAGGACCATCAGTGATAATCGCACGATAGGTGCATCCAACGAGAAACTAGATTTGCTCTCCATTGTATCTCCTGTTTCACTTCATATGGCCTTGTTATAATCCTGATGCTCTGTATTTGAATGTATGATATATTCAAATAGACTCATTACACAATCAAGAAGGCCACACTGTGGTTTGTGAGGAAAGATAATTGAGTGAAGAAAAAGACTCAACTAATGAAAAGGTTAAGGATACTTTCAAACTCAAATTGCACGCTCCAAAGAACCCCTTCAAGAAGAACCCTTTCAAAAAGGATAAGGAGTAGTATCAGACTCGTTCTGACCAGCAATACTAACTCAATAACAAGCGTCTGCTGGACATCAATCTAGCAGATGCTGAGTCTTTCTAAGAGTGATTGATTTGTCATTCCGCGTGAACGTTCCAAGTGGTTACAATCTACTGTCTTCAGTGCATTCCTGGATATACCCAGATATCCAACCGGTCCCTGAAAGAACTGGAGATGGATACTTTGGTCGCGTTTATAGTATTGATAACCAACATGTGGCACTTATCATCCAGCAAAAGAACCCTGGGGGGTCTCTACGAGTTGACTACTCCGAGAATGATATAGAAAACCGAACTCTACGAGCGTTGGTTAAAAGAACCCTTAATCTCGATTTCAAAATTGATGTTGCGCTGAAACAAATAAGTGAAGATCCAATCATATCACATCTTGCCCCTCTAGTTTCTGGTGTTAGACCCTATATGTCACCGACTCCATATGAAGCGTTAATCAAGACAATCATTCAACAACAGGTTTCGTATAAATCTGCAAACGTCTTCACAAAGAGAATGATATTTGGGCTTACTAGACCCGTATCGTTCAAGAACCAGTCTTGGTACTACTTTCCAGATGCTCGCACGATTACAGAAACTGGAATGGATGCTTTGCGAGAATTTGGATTTGGTTACAAGGTCGAGTATATTCACAGAGCTGCACGTCTAGTGTTTGAAGGTGAGCTAGAACTCGATTCCTTCATAGGAGTTCCCTACGAAGAAGTATATACAGCACTGAAACCAATAAGAGGTATTGGAGAATGGACCATTCGAGTGCTGTCCTTGGCTGGTCTTGGAAACTTCACAGGTTTTGCATATAGTGATCTCGTTATTCAGAAGATTCTAGGGAATCTGTACAATCAAGGTCGAAGGATGACAACAAAACAAGTCCAAGAACATGCTCAAACTTGGGGTGATTCAAGCACGATGGTCCTTTACCTTTTGATGAGCGCTGAAGTTCTAGGTTTTCTTAAATCATAAGGCCAGCAGAAAACCCATAAAAGGTCTGCAGTTGAAGAACCAGACTGACGAGTCAGGTGAATTACGTTTGTCTAAGGTAGGAAAGAAGAAGAACACAAAGATGTGGCGCATCTGGTCAATGTTCCTAAAGGAACTCAGATTGGTTCAAAACGATAAGTTTGCGTTACTGCTTGTATTCATCCTACCCACAATGATTATGGGGACAATGTGGGCAGTCACAAACCAGGGTGCTATTGGCGTTTCACCTGAAACAGGCAAAAATGAAGACGCAATCAGAATGGGTCTCGTTGATATTGATCCAACTAATACTTTCCCTGGGGAAGATCTATCGGAGAATTTTACCTGGTATCTCACGAACAGTCCTGACTTCATTATAACAGTGTTTGAAACGGAAGTTGAGGCATTAGATGCACTCTACTTTGATAGAGTTCAAGCATATGCTGTGATCCCATATGGCTTTGAAGGAAACATAACAGGGGACATTCCTGCGTTCGTAGACATCCACGTCAGCAGTACAGATTTCGCGAGCCAAACAACTGTCTTTTCAACCTTCAACAGAGTTGTGCAAGAATTTCGTTCTGACCATGGATGGATCAGAGGAGAGATTGATACTGATATGGTTGCTGAGTTTCAACCTCCTGGTTCCGGAGGATTTGAGGCTACCTTCGGAGTTTTCATGATTGTGTTCTCTGTGTTCATAGGTGTTGCTGCCACGGCGGCACAGGCTATAGTTGGAGATGTTCCCCTTAACAGAATGCTTCTAACACCCGCGAGCAAGATGGAAGCTATACTTGCAAAAGTTTGTGCTTATTTCATGGTTGGAATGCTCCAAGCACAATTCCTACTTGTTCTCTGGCAGGTTTTGTTTAATATTGATGTCTGGGCTCAATATCTTACGATGAATATTGTCCTTGGGCTTATGTCACTCTCTGGATCTGCTCTTGGTGTGGTGATCTCTACTATTGTTACAACACGACTCCAAGCAAATCAATCGTTCCTATTCCTTCTTTTTGGTAGTACGATTGTAGGAACTGGGTTTATGGATGTCGGTCTAATCGATGACTATTTCCCACTCAATCTCGGTCGAGTTATGATGTCTGACACTGCATTCAAGGGTGTAGCACTTGCTGAGTTTACAGGTGATATCTTAATCATTCTAGAATTTTCATTGATTCTCATTCTACTTGCTTGGTTCATATTTGCACGTCGAACAACTTTGGCATAGTGCTTATTGCCAAATTCTTGTTTGTGTGGTAAGACCCTTAAGGCTCGAATTCCAACCTTAGCAAGGAGGTCTGATAGTTCATGAGTGTAGTTAAAGTAATAGAATTAATCGGTGAGTCACCTGATAGCTGGGAAAACGCCTGCAAAAATGCCCTTGCAGTTGCAGCGAAGAGTGTCAGGGGTATTGTAGGAATTGATGTTGATCATTTCACCTGCAAGGTGGATGATAACAAGGTCGTAGCTTTCCGAGCTAACATTAAAGTGGCTTTCAAGTACGATGCGTGAGATTCGCTACAATCGGCACTCACATTGTACTAGATGAATACCGGGATCTGCTAATGTCAGATCCCTTATTATTTTTCAGAAACCTAGACTAGCCAGGATGATCACAATGGCATTATTCATTCCATGAGCAATAGATGGACCTAGAATATTGTAACTCCTTCTTTGCGCCAGGTCACCAAGAAACATTCCAAGTACGAACCTTGTTGGAAGTCCAATGATGTCGAAATGAATTGCTCCAAAAATGAAACTGCTGATTAGTAGCGCAACAAGCTTGTAGTTCGCTGTTCCACGACCTCTGAAATACATCTCCATACGCCTTTGCATGAACCCTCTGAAAATGAGTTCCTCAGTGAATGCAACAAACACAAACATGACAAATGACCATCCAATCATTTCAGCTAGATTTCTCGCAACCAAAAGGTCGTCGGTTCCTGAAGATGGAGGGCCTGTTGCAGTCGTAACGAACCACGATATTACAAGGTTTGCACCAAGCATCAAGAGTCCAATAAAGATACCAAGGAGAGCATCCTTTCCTGAAAGCATATTCTTGATGCCTATTGCTGACTTTGGAAGTCCACGTTTTCTAATATAATACAAGGGGGGTATGACGAATGCAATCTCTGCAACGGTCAGAATTAGCATTGCAAGCGGATCGATGTATATGTAGTATGAGTAGATATCAATCACAATGAGTGGCGTCATCATCAATGGAACCATGATCACGATAGTAGCTATTACCATCAGGACCATGCCCAAAGCTGTATAGGCTAATACACCAATCATTTGATTCTTGTCAATCTCATTCTCTAGGAGGGTTCCAGGTTCGAAGATGCCAATGCCCGTTGCTTCCTCAAGTTCGTATAAGTCAGGGTCATCCATGACCAATTGATGCAACCTCTGGTTCACAGGTTTTGCAAATGAATTAAGGATTTGGTTTACATCATCTTAGAGATTGCTTCTTCCAAACAGACTTTATAGCCACCTCATTAGGATTTTAAGGAGCCTCATTGGTGATAGACCTAAACTCAAACGAGTTGAGTATGGATGGTGGATGATGGTACTGAACCCAAACGACGAAGAGGTACAGTCTTACTACTCTCCACTATAATCATCATAGGGAGTATAGCCGGACTATACATGATTCCCCCAACTTATTCAATACCTGATCTAGCTGTGAGAGTTGCTGTCATAGACTCTGGAATAAATATCAATCAAGAGCTGGAACCCAGAGTTGTTGCGGAGAGGAGTTTTGTAAATACATCATATGGCTATTCTGAAGATGACAACTCAACAATGGATAGTAGTCCACTTGGCATACCTCACGGGACATACGTTGCTACAATCATTGCTTCTGAAGCAACCGATGCTGCACTTGTGAATGCAAAGGTTGTGGCTGAAAATGATGTTGCTACACCTATTGCTATATTTGAGGCTATCAGGTGGGTTGTACTAGAAGAGAATTGCAGTGTCATAAATCTAAGTTTAGGAATAGCACCAATCGACAATGACCTGGTGGGTGAAGCTGTTCAGTGGGCATTCGATCGTGGTGTTTCAATTGTTGCCGCAGCAGGCAATAATGGTCAGAATGGTATCAGCGGAAGCTCGGTTGAATCACCTGCTATGTATCCTGAAGTTATTGCAGTAGCCGCGATTGATAGTTACAACGAATTATATTCCTTCTCAGCTAGAGGTCCCCTAAGAGATCGGACAATGAAACCAGACATCTCAGCATTTGGCAGCTACAGCGAAAACGGGCGAACTGTACTAGGAACTAGTTTTGCAGCTCCTATTGTAGCCGCAGGCGTGGCCAAGATCATCTCACATTGCATAACGAACGGTTGGTCATGGACCCCTGGGATGGTAAAAGCAGCTGTGATGATTGGTGCCTCTACACTACCATATGAAGAATGGCAAGTCGGAGCTGGTTTGTTTGATCTAGTAACTACGTTGCTCTATATCGACTTTGTCGAGAAACGTGATAGTCTTCCTCTAATTGCTGTCGTCACTCCCACTGAAACACCTTTCTCCTTTGAACGGTATTTTGTCAACCACACATCCAAGATACGCATCTCAGTCTTTGCATCAGATTATGACACCTTTTCTATTAGCTATCGTGGGGTTGGGAGCAAATGGCTAGATGGTCCAACCTCAATCTCTGTGAATCAAACCGGCTCTTATGACGTTGATTTGAAAGTTGAGTCCTCAGGTATAGTAGAAGATGTAGAAGCCTCAATTTCTCTCTCCGCTTCAGGTTATCTACAAATGAGAATCGACTTGGAGGTTAATGCTATTGTTGCTCTCCGGAACGTAGCATTTGATATCAGTCATACGTCTTGGTCGAGTGATTCAATCTACGGGCAGTTCAGACAGCTCTACTATATACTTACCTCGACAGGAATTGCAGTAGATGAGTTAAGAGAGACTGATAATCTAACTCTAGATGTTCTCTCGATGTATGATGGTGTCTTTGTATTGGACCCCTGTGCATGGGCAACTGTTGCAGATGATTTCGCCTATAGAAAGTTAGGAATCTATACGTATACACCAGAAGAGCTTGCAGCTTATGCTGATTATTATGCAAATGGTGGTAATCTTTTCCTAGTAGGACTTTCTAATTCAAGCATTGACCATACTCATGCGAATGATCTATTCAATCTCTTCAATATCACTCTAGTAAACGACCATATTCCCAGTATAACAATCATTGTCAACGGGATTTCATCAACTTGTCTGATAACCGATATGATTCCTCACAACATTACAAATCTTGTGGACTCATTTGATTACAATGGCTGTTCACTCAACTTGACTGGAGATACCTATGAGATTGCTTGGACTGAATATAATTGGGTAGATACAAATGGCACATTATATACGGAAAATCGGACCGTCTTAGCTGGTCTTGAAAACAGTTATGGTGGACGGCTTATTGCTACTGGAAGCAACTTTTTCTTAGATAACTGGGCACTGAACAATCTGTATAGGTCTGATCAGGATTTACGATTTGTAAGACAGGCTGTGTATTGGTTGCTCCGTATCTTCTGAGATCACAACAGTGGAGCTATCTTCTCTGCTGCTGTGTTTGCAGCATAAACCAAGAGACCTGTCTTCATCCCCTTGCTGGCTGCTAGGACAAGAATCGCTTTCTCCCCAGCACTTTTCATTATCATGAGGCCTTTCTCATTCGTCATGAGAATCTCTTCAAGTATTCCTTGGTCCATTCTCTCAGCTGCCAAATCCGCAACTCCTAAAATTGATGCGGCCATTGCAGCAATTTCAGCTTCTTCTAATCCCTGTGGAACAGCTGATGATATTGGAAGACCCTCTTTGGACAGAAGCATCCATGCTCTGATTCCTGCTGCAAGTGCAGAGGCTTCCTCCATAATCTGCCTTAGTTTCCCTTGCAGCTCTTCGAAGCTTGGATCAAACATGGCTGCCACTCTTTTTTTCTCTCTCTCTACTGAATAATCCACACTTGGAAATGCGCATTAATAAAGTTTGCATGACTAATGTAAGTAATGCATTCAGAACACTGTTTCAAGTATAAAGGTAGGTCTACACTTTGAACACAATACATAGACTCGACACTGCATCTCCGAATGATTCAGCATTAAGCTGGAAAAGGGGTGTACGTGTTTTAGGGGTGGCTGAAAGTTTCGAGAAAAATGAGATACGAAGTATCATGGCTGGAGTGGTCATGAGAGGCGATCTGAGAATTGATGGGTTTGGCGTTTGCACACCGGAAATCGGAGGTACTGACTCAACCAAAGAACTGACCTCATTATACAATCGACTCAATAGAAGAGACATTCGGGTATGGTTGCTTGGAGGGTCAGTTATTTCTTGGTTCAACATTGTGGATATCTTTGCACTTCACGAGACTACAAAAACACCAGTAATTTGTGTTTCATATCATCCTTCTAATGGAATTGAAAAATATCTGCAGGAATATTTCCCTATTGATTGGAAACTTCGTTTAGATATTCTTGAGCGTGCAGGTGAGAGAGAAATAATCGAATTGAGCACCGGACACTCGCTCTATCTCTCGACAGCTGGAGTTAGCATAAATCGAGCTCGTAAATTACTTGACAGAATTACTGTTGATGGCCGGGTTCCTGAGCCTATTCGTGTAGCTCGAACGATAGCCGCAGGATTGCATCGAGATTTGATTACATCAAGAAGGAATACTGTTGCAGCTAAGTCTGGGTGATTTTATTCAACTCAACTCCTCTTTTGATTGCATAGTCAATATGCTTATTGTATAACACCCAAAAGATTTCGTCAACAATCTTCAAATCCAATTGTTTCACCAAATCATGACTTTTGACAAAGAATTGCTCAAGAATTTCCGGAGATACTCCTGATGTTTCTAAGGAAATTGCATGAACTAACATATCGATTATGTCTGCTCCCCAAACTATCCGGGCTTCAAGCGTGTTTTTTCCCTCAACATCCATCCAAAGAGTAGCAAACCAATCTCCGAAGTTCTTGCTCTTTTCAGTTATTCTATGCATGGAACTCTTCTCAGCTTCTGCTTTCCCAGTTTGAAGTAAATCACCTCCAAGCTCCACAGCCGTTCGCGGTATATCTGATGTCAAAGATTCGGGAAGATCGTGAATTGTTGCCATTGAAAGGACTTTGCCCAAATCCAATTTCTCACCCTGACTAAGAAGATACTTGGAAAGCATGAGGGAAAGAAAGATGGTGCCAAATGTGTGGTCTCCCACTGATTCTTGTCTAACACAGTCAACACCAGCAAGGGACCACCCTGTTCGCCCAATTTTTTTAAGGGTCTCTCCTTTCATTGCTAAATCTATTATTTCATTCGGAACGTTCATTCTAACCACCATAGAAGAAAAAGGAAAAAGTGGGGGCACTAGCCCCCAAGATACGACCGTAGATATCTATGTTACAACAATTGTACCGTTGATAATTCCTTGCCGGTAATCCACTGTAACGTTGAGCATGTAGTCTGTGACCCAATTCTCTTCTCTGAATTCTTCCACACCTAATAGGCCAACACCATCGTTCGAAAGGCTTCCAATGGTGTGATTTGCACTACCATTTTCTAAGCCTCCAGGGAAATCATCCCAGAGAGTGGCATTGAGAATTCTATACACTGCCAAATCTGATCTGGGGACTACACTTCCAATAACCCATGATGGACCACTTGCAATCAAAATATTTGGGTTTCCAAGATAGTCCTGAATGGCTTCAGCACCAATCACAAATGGTTCTCTAGTAGTGTCGTTCCCAAACTCTGTGTGATATGTGAGATTTGCCCATTCCATGGCAGCCCGAATTCCCATAATGCTTGCTCGAACTGGAGCAAAGATTACAGTAGCGTTGCCATCATCAGGGTCAAACATATCTCTGGCGATTGACTCTGCGGTTGATGTGTCATTATAAGAACCGACATATTCTGTAGGTAGAAGTCTTATTGTGCCATTGATATCTTGGGACGCGTTTGCGTATTGGAGTCCTTGCAGAAAACCATCAATTAGACTCTGAACTGTTGGATCTGTTTCCACTGACCCTATAATGCCAACAATGCCATTTCGCTCCTCAGTTTCAACTGATGCGTAAGCAGCTAATGCACCTCCGAGAAATGCTGCTTCGTCTAATGCGAATGTTGCTGAAGCTACATTGTCTAAAGCCACTTCACCGCCTATCAATGCGAATTTCTGACCTACAAATTCTGTAGCAACTGTTTGGACTCTGGCATGTAAGGCTGGATCTGTTCCAATTACAATTATCAGATCATGCCTTCCCCCTCTTGCGATATTCTCCATGATATCTTGTGCATCATCGAGATCAACAGCGAGTCTGATGTCCAAACTGACAACGACATCAGTCATATACAGACCTTCACCTGCTTGGTCCGCAAAACTTCTGTCGTTAAATCCCGTGTCTAGTGTAACAACCGCAATGTTTGAAGGAACATATTGATTGGTTAAGAATACAAAACCGCCTACTGCGGAAAATACCAATATCACTATTATAATGGATGCAACATTGCCTGACCTTGAGCTCAAAATCATGCCTCCATGGTCGTTAGCCTCGATGCTTTGGCTCGTCGATTTAAACTTGTTGCTCTGAGACGATGAGGCCTTTTGACGTCTGTACTGCAAAGAGTATCAGTTATAAATACGTAAGCATGCCAAGACTCTAAGAATACGCGCTGGTGGAGCTATGCCAGGAGAAACACTAGGAGAGGTAGCAACTCTTCTTGAAGAAACACTGAAGGTACATCGGTCAGTAAACAATGCTGTTCTATGTACTAGAGAAGGAGTTGTGGTTGCAGCTGTTTCCCGAGGTGGAGAAATTGATCCTCGAGTGATTGCAACAGTTTCTTCAGCATTAATCTGGGGTGGAACCTCTGCGCTTCATCATCTGAAAAGTACTGGACCTACTCATCTTATTCACACGACCAGCATTGAACGAATTCTTACCGTAGTGCAACCCCATTATCATCTTATTATAATGATATCAAGAGCAGATGATGCAGGATTGAACCTTGAACCCCTGATTCCCGCATTTCAGTCTCTCGCGACCAGGATGGAGCTTGTTATGAGCTCGACCAGGGCTTTTGGCAAACAGACTATCCTTGGGACAATAGTTGAAGAGATACCTGAAGTCACAAAGGGTGTATTATTGACGATTGATGGTCTACCTCTCGGTTCAGTGGGCTTCAAAGATGAAGTAGAGGTAGCTGGACTTATGGCGTCGCTGTTTGCGAATGGTTTAACCTACTCAGAAGTTACTGATTCAATCTCTCTTGATACAGATGGACTCAGGCTCCTAATAACAAGGGTCGATGAAACCCGCCTCTTGGCAGTAGTCTGCCCTGGACCAAATCCAAATGAAGTTGCTCAAAAGGTCCGTCTGATATTAGATAGTGCTGGTTAACTCCCACCAGCTTCAGCTCGTTCCTGTTCTATTGTGGTTTCAGTGCCTTCGTCATCTATGAATTGGAACTCCCAATCAGTAAGATTGATTGTTATGAAACAATCCTTTCCTCTTTCGGGACAGTCAATTCTAATAGTAACATGATCGGGCATCGACTCACGAATCTCTGGATTAAGACATCCATCCTCCAGTTTCTCCATCAGGAATAAAACATAAGCCTCGGTGATAGTGTTTAGACTACCCTTCAATAACAGGTCTCCGAGTTCATCTAAGTAGTGGCGTTTTTTCCTACCTTCCCGAACGACCTTGACGAGTCCAACTTCCTCCATTCTCGAGATATGCCAGCGAACTGTATCATGATGGACTCCAAGTGATTCGGCCATCTGTTCTTGGTAGCATCCAGTATTATTGACAATAAAAGCGAATATCTTCTGTGCTGTATCACTTCTCATTGTCAGATATGCCATTTCTGCCTGCTGTGACCTCAGCATTCTTGGATAATACAGTCTCTTTCCAGCGAACTTGATTGATTTGACTAACCCTTCGCGTTCGAGTATCCTGAGATGCCATGTGAGAGTTCCAAGTGGGGAGGAAAGAATGTCGACCAGTTCTAGGAGGTACGTCCCAGGATTCTCACATAGTACCTGGTATAGTTCCCTCCGGAACGGGTGTAAAAGCAATGCCATTCGTTTTTGCCTTCCCATGGCGTGTCCTCTCTTCTCTCTCCCCATTCAGTTGAATCGGCGATATAATTGCTTCGCCTCTGCTCTTTCCACTCGAAAAATGGTGCACTTCTCTCTCCTACGTAACTCTTAATTACTGAACATAGAAATCAAGCCTTGATGTGCGGCATCACTGGGATCGTCACTCAAAACAGTGACAACATTGGCGAGCTTCTTGTTAGATGTAGCAGCAAGCTGACTTACAGGGGTTATGATAGCGTAGGTGTTGCTGCAGTTCGCAATGGAGCAGTGGACCTAAGAAAAGATGTTGGCACAATAGAGGAAGTCAACGAACTCCTCGGGCTTTCGAGCATGAAAGGTGATCGCGGGATTGCTCAATTGAGGTGGGCAACCTATGGTGCACCCACAAAGATGAATGCACAACCCCACTTTGGTTGCGAAGAGGTCTTCTATGGCGCACACAATGGTAATCTCCACAACTATGTTGAGTACAAAAAGGAACTCATAGAAACTGGACACATCGTCAGGTCGGAGAACGATGGAGAGCTTTGTGTTCACGCTGTGGACAAGTACTATGAACAGACCGGAGATATGTTTGAAGCAGTGAGACTCTCCATTCAGGATCTCAAGGGTGCTTTTGCATACGCTGTTGGTCGGGCTGATGAACAGGAGATATATGCAGTCAAGATGGGTTCGTCCCTCGTCGCTGGCGTGGCTGACAATGCCACAATCGTTTCAAGCGATCTACCCTCAGTCCTTCCTCTCACGAACAATGTCATCTACCTTGCAGACGGTGAGATGCTGGTCCTGACTCCTCATGATGTCAAAGTCTACCGGATTGAAGATGGAAAACAACTTGAGCGAGTCCCCCAGATTTCGTATGTTGATGCACGAGCTGCAGAGAAAGGTGGTTATCCTCATTTCATGCTGAAGGAGATAAATGAACAGCCGAAAGTAGCACAGGATGTCCTTGGCATTCTTGAGAGCTCCAAAAATGAGGAATGGTTGAAACTCATAGAAAACGCCTCTAGACACTACTTGGTTGCATGCGGTTCTTCATATAATGCAAGTATAGTTGGAACCTATTACTTCAACAGGCTCGCAGGCATTCCGATGCTTCATGCTATCGGTGGTCAATTCCAACCTATGTATGGTACGACAATGGATGAGGATAGTCTTAGTATTCTTGTTTCACAGAGTGGTGAAACAAAAGACATCCTGAATGTACTGAATTTGATCAATGCAAAGCACTATGGAAAAACTCTCGGAGTCTTGAACGTCATTGGTAGTACTCTGATGTTCCAAGCTGACTCACACATTCCAATGGCTTGTGGCTATGAGGTGTCTGTGCCTGCCACTAAGACATACTTCTCGCAGAGCATCATCTTTGCCTACTTGGCTGCTAAGCTGGGTGAACGTAATGGACACATAGACTCCTCGGAAGCTAAGATTTTCATCAATCAACTCCGAAACGACTTACCTTCATTGACTCAGACCACCATCGATCGAACCGGCATTCTTGCAAAGAATCTGGCACGAACAATGATGGATGTCAAAGATCTATACTGCCTTGGTTATGGCTTTACAGACGGTGTGGCCCGAGAAGGAGCCCTGAAGATCAAAGAGATCTGCTATAATCACTGTGAGGGGATGTATTCATCCGAGTTCAAACACGGGCCGCTTAGTATAGTGACAAAGAACTATCCTGTGATTTTTACTACTACGACTGAGGACAGTTGGATGGTAATCAATCACATCAACGAAGTGAAGGCAAGACACGGTCGGACTATTGTAGTTGGTGAGTTCGAAAAAACACTCGAACCATATGTGGCTAACAAACATGACTATCTGGAAGTGCCAAAATCTGATGTACTCATCAATCCGCTGCTTGATGTAATACCACTCCAATTACTGAGCTACTTTCTCTCAGTTGATATTGGCATCAATCCTGATCTACCCAGAAATCTCTCAAAAACTCTTACAGTTGACTAGAACGACCTATTCCTTCTCGCCGCCTGACTCTCCTATTCTGTACGCTCTCATCGCAGAAGAAGTGACAGTTCCAGCATCAAAACCATCCCGGATGTTTCCTAACTCATCCTCATCAAGCTCCATGACATTGAGCAGTTCTTGTTTGTCATCCAACGCCCATTGACCATACACTGAGAGACCATTCTCTGTTTCGCACTCTAAGAGGCCCAACCTACCAGCACTGGACCACCAGCTTAGACATTTTACGGAATGTCCTAATTCTTCAAGCATTTCTGTCCAGAGCTTCTTCAGAAGAGTTGGCCCGTGTTTGTTTCGAAAAGCAATCAGGAAATTCCCTGTCTTTCCCAGAAGTTCCTTGTTAATGGTATCAAGCTCTTCGTCAGAGAATAATTTCATAGAATTCAACTAATGAGTCAAAATTGAGAGAACATAAAAGATAGTCGTTATGGGTATGAACTAGTTTCTTCTAAAATGGAGTGAATAGATTGGGTCCCAAATATGTATCGAAAGCTGGTCTCTTCTCCTCAGATCCTTGGTCTAGGCGAGCACAGAGTCTCGAGGAGGCGTTTTGTCGATTGGGTGTGGATGCAATTCATGTCATCCCATGGAAGGTATCCAGGAGGGGTTCCACTGACAAGCATGAGATATCGATGAATGGTGAAGATCTTTCATTACTAGACCTCCTCTTCGTTCTTGATATCGGTGCAACCGACATTGGTGCATTCTTCAATCGTGTTGGACTACTTTCTGCACTGACAGAAATGGGTGTCAGTGTCGTCAATTCAGTATCATCACTCCTTCTAATGAGAAATAAAGCTGAAACTATGCGCCGATTGGTCTCTGCTGGACTTCCTGTTCCAAAGACGCTCATCACAGAATCTATCGATGATGCAGCGATATTTGTCAAAGAGCATTTTCCCTGTGTTCTGAAACCAATAACAGGATTTGGAGGATTGGGTGTTCAGCTAATAGAACGAGAATTTGATTTGGATAACATCTATGACTACCTGAAATTCCATAGTCAGATGTTTGGTAAGGGCGCCTACCTGCTTCAAGAATATGTGAAGAGTCCAGGATATGATATTCGCGCATTGGTACTTGATGGTGAAGTTATTGCTACTATGCAACGAGTAGGTGGAGAAGGGATTACGACAAACATACACACTGGTGGAGTTCCTAGAGAAAATACACTTGATGTGACTGACCTATCAGTGAAATCTGCAAAGTCTGTGAAAGGAAAATTGGTTGGTGTGGATATCATCCCCGATGTTGATGAAAATCTTTGGGTTCTAGAGGTGAACGCAACCCCCGGATGGACTGGTCTCCAACAGGTCACCGATTTTGATATTTCGGAGCGGATAGCTGAGACTTTGTCACGAGTTTAGTCGTTCCATGCGAAACCTTTTAAGATGGCTACTAGCGAGAAACTTTGTCGAAGCACCCTGCGGGGTGAACGAAATCCGTCCTGCTATGCAGGACTTGCAAAACGAAATTCTAAGGACAGAATGCCTTTGACTGAAGCTGCAGAAGCCAAACCAGAAGAAGTTGAGTTCTTGAGAGCAAAGCTCCGTGAACTCAAAATGCAAGCTCGGGACGAACTTGAGGTTCTCAGACGTGACCGAGATCAAATGAGGGAATACAAGAACATTCGAGACGAACATAACAAGGAAGTTAGGGGTCTCATTGAGTCTGTGAAAGCCGAGCGTGAAGAACGCGACCGGATTAACAAAGGCATTTCCGAAGCCAAAGATCGTAGAACCGCAATTCATGCACAACTGAAAAGCGTGTACGACGAAATCAGAGAACTTCGAAGTAACCTTGTTGGAAGTCCGTCCACTGATCAGCGTCGTATGATGCGTCGTGTAGAAGAGCTTGAATGGCGTCAACAGACCGACCAGCTCACAAGAGATGAAGAGCTTTCTATTGTTGAAGAGATTGCTAAGATAGAATCTAAGCTTGTGAAGATCGGTCTAGAGAAAGAGAAACAAGATCGAATCAGCGAGCTGCGTAGACTTGCGAGAAAACTTAAGGAAGAGGCTTCAGAGGCTCACGAGAAAGTCATTGACCTCTCGGAACAGTCACAAATACACCATCAAGAGGTCGTACGGATTCGTCCTCAACTTGAGGAATACAAGAAGTCAGCTGATACAGCACACAAGAATTTCGTTGAATGGCTAAAGAAAGTTAAAGATGGTGAGGCGAAGCTAAAAGAAGCTCGCACACAAATCGAAGATATCCAGGGCAAGCTTCGAAAGTTCACTGTTGAGAAACGTGATGTTGAGCGTATGGAGATACGTGACCAGCAGAGAGCCCAGGAACGTGAACGTACAGATGCTGCGGTTGAGAAACTTCAATCGGGCGGGAGACTCACTTTTGACGAGTTCATTTTGGCACAACGTCAGGTGACCGACGACAAGAAGAAGTCCCAGAAGTCTAGAAAGCGGTCGAAGAAAGCTGAGGCAGAAGTCCCTGCTGAGGAGGTTAATGAACCACAAGCAGAGCCTGAACCAGAACCCGAGGTTGTTGAAGAACCAGCTCCCGCTGTTGAGACCGATGAAACTGAAACAGTCCCTGAAGAAAAAGTGGAAGATGTCGCCAAGGAGTAATTCTCCTTGGTGGCAATTACCACCACAGAATAGTAGAGAATTATGGGGGAGTAATCAGTGAGCAGTCGAAGTCAGAGGCCTGTGAGTCGTCGTTCTGCTACAACAGTGTTCTATTCACTGGCTTTGGGTTCGGGTGTCATGCGGACCTTTTCTGTTGTGTTTGATATTGTTGCACTCAATACGTCGAGTATCGCTCCCCTTGCATATGGGTTTCTTGCCCAATGGACCAGCTTCATTGTGACCTTTCTTGTAGTCCTTGTGTTGAGCATTACACGGACTAGAAATGGAACGAAGCGTGCTCTTGGATACACACTTGACCCAGACTTTGACAGATTACGAATATTGCCAAAGACACCAATGATATACATCGCCTTGGCGGGAGTGTTTGCAGGGATTTCTACATTATTCTATTACATATTAGCCGGCTCTTCAGACGCTTCTACAGTTCTACCCTATGGTCAGCTAGTAATCATCTATCTCTTGATTGGGGATCTCCTGGCTGAAAAAGACACTCCGACAATAATAGAAATTCAATCAATCATCTCCATCCTCTTTGGAGTTCTCCTCGTTGGGGCAACGCCTGGTGGGTTTGACATTGTGACTCTTCTTATGGTTCTGGGTCCGATGAACATATCTTCCGCACTCATTACATACTACCAGCGGAAAACAAAGAGATATGAACTTCGCCCAGGTCTCAGAGTAGATTCACTGAATATGAGGATTTGGAGTCTACTCATTCTGAATTTGGTTATGAGCCTGCTAATCTTACCTTTCATGAACGAATCAGCTTGGCTATCAATGGCTGTCAGTTTTATCCCTCTTCTTGGGTATATGATTGGAAGCTCTGTTGCTGCATTCTTCGCAATCGTGATGTATATCAGAGCTCTTGGGAGAGGTAAAATGGCAGTTGTCAACTCTCTTTCCTCGATCTCTGTAGTGCTTGGAATCCCTGTCACAGTGATTGGTAATCTACTCTTACCCGGAGCATTTGGCGTGCTTGATGCGGATGCGTTCATGTGGTCATTGAAGATGTTTGGTATTATACTAGTGATGATCGGTGTTATTGCATTAGAGGCTTCAGATGTCCGTTCACTCGTGCTCATTAAGGTGAAACCACTGACAGGTGATCTACTTCTTGAGCTGTTTGACATAAAGGGAGTTGAAAAAGCCGCAGCTCTTGCAGGGCATCATGACTACCTACTTAGAGTTAAGAGCAGAAATCTGGCAAAAACAAATTCCTTGATTCTGAAGAAGATTCAGAAGATTCAAGGGATTAGTGATATTGAAACCCTAGTGGTGATCAAAGAATATACTTGATAGAAAAAAGGAATTGAGAAAGATGACAGATAGAGTCTTTGCATATATTCTGATGGAAATTGAACTTGGAATGACTGACGAAGTAGTTGAAGCACTCCAGAAAATCGATGAGGCTACATCAGTGGCAGTTACAACTGGAGGCTACGATATTGTGGTGCTTCTCGAAACAACAAATCTGGAGGAACTCTACGAAATCACGGTTCACAAGATTCACACGATTCCAGGAATAAGGGACACTCATACTGCGGTCGTTGAGAAAATTATAACCGTTTAGATGATTGAAGATGGAAGACTCTTTTCCTCTGCAATCATCTTTTTATTCCACGACAACATTATGCAGATGTGGAAGTGGTTCGTTTGGATGAGGTAACTATCTCTGGACTTACGAAGAATTTTGGAGATCTGGTCGCAGTTGACCATATGGATCTAAATATCCCGGAGGGTACAATCTTCGGGCTTCTCGGACCCAATGGAGCTGGCAAGTCAACAACAACCCGACTGCTTAGCACGTTATTGCGTCCAACTGAAGGTACTGCAATGGTCGGTGGTTTTGATATCATTGAAGAACCAGTTCATGTTCGTGAGATTACTGGTGTGCTTCCAGAAGAGAGCAATCACACCATCTATGGCACACTCACGGCATACGAAAACCTACAGTATTTCGCAAGACTCTATGATGTACCTGAAGAGGAGATTGATGAACGAATTGAAGAACTTCTTACATTCATGGCTCTTTGGGACAGAAAGGATGACAAAGCAGGAGAACTTAGCACAGGTAATCGACAACGACTGGCGCTGTGCAGAGCAATACTTCATAGACCAAGGGTATTACTCCTTGATGAACCCACATCAGCTTTAGATCCAATTGCGGCAAAACGTGTGCGAGAGCTAATTCTTAGCTTGTCACAGAAGTTCAAACAGACCTTCTTCATCAACTCACACAATCTACCTGAGGTTCAGCGAGTCTGTGATCAAATTGCTATCATCGACGAGGGAAAGGTCCTACTTCATGGATCAACTCAGGAACTACGTTCAAAACTACTCGCAAAACAGAGGTTCAGGATTCGAATCGTCGGTGATATCGAGAATGCAAGTTCGATTGCGAAGTCCATGAATTTTGTTGAGGAAGTCAACAATGAAATTGACTCGATTATTGTGACTATTGAGGACCCGACTGAAAACAATTCTTCATTGATGCAATCCTTGCTATCTCAAGGAATCAAGATAGTGGAATTTGCTGAAGAGGAGGCAACGCTCGAAGATCTCTACCTTGAGGTTGTAAAAGGAGGCGATGCATAATGGCTCTAAACAAATCAATACTTGTTGCCAAGGCTGATCTAAAGATGGCGCTTCAAGTTGGTTATGTGAAATACGGACTGATTGCAGTCGCTGCACTTGGACCAATAATGATTCTAGCGATTGTAGGACTAATGGCAATCTCAATATCTCCTTCAAATCCAACAGAGTTCTTGGTAATCATGCAAATAATGAACCCAACAATAGCTCCGATGTTGGGAATTGTCGCAATAATCCCTGCGTCGCTTATTGCTGCAAATGCATTCGTAGGAGAACGCGAGATGAACACGCTTGAACCGCTCCTCTGTACTCCTTTAACAGACCGTGAATTATTGATCGGAAAGGTTCTGAGCTCCTTCATCCCATCCATGGCACTACTCCTGGGTTCAGTCTTTGCTTCAGAGATTGGCACTATTGTCATCCTCCTAATGACCGGACATGCATTCATGTTGTTTCCTGATATTGCAGGGCTATTCCTACTCTTGACAGCAGCACCTCTCATGATCCTCGCTATGAATTCGATCATGATACTCATTTCTGGCAGAGTGTCGCGCGTTTACGAAGCATATCAGACATCAGGAGCAACAATTCTGATCTTCATGATTCCAATGTTTTTGCCATATCTATCCCTAGGGACAGGAGGAACAATTGATCAGAGCTCGGTTTGGTTCTCCAATATCATAACTATATTGATTGCATTGGGCCTATTCCTCGTTACTTGGGCTTTAGCCTTTAGTAGATTCAACAGAGACAAAATGGTTTCACTTGTCTAAATGGATGAGAGGGTTGATCACCCTCTTCTTCCTTTTCTTTTAGAAAATCAATCCTTGAGCTTCTTCAAGCCAACAGGATATCTCCTGGCGAGGTCTCTATATATTGCCTTGAATCGGATTAGTTCTTCCTTGTGATGATCCTGAACATCACCAATCACCTTGGCTGGAACACCAACCGCAATCTTCCCATCTGGAACTTCGAATCTTGCCCTGACAACAGCCCCCTCTCCGACGATTGCCCACTCTCCTACATTGGAGTAATCTGAGACTATTGCCCCCATTCCAATGACTGCATCATCTTTCACAGTGGCGTTATGAATTATGCATCCATGACCTAATGTTACGTTATTTCCTATTACTGTCAGCTCATCAGGTCGGGCATGAATGATGACATTGTCCTGCACACTTGTTCCATTGCCAATCTGTATTTCGCCGTAGTCTCCTTTCACCACGGCACCAGGGGCAATATAGCACTCTTCACCAATCGTGACTTTTCCGATTACCGAAGCAGAGTGACTCACATATGATGTTTCACCAATAGCAGGTACCCTTCTCTCGAACTCATAAACAGTCATAGAAGCACCATTGATACCATATCGTGTACCCGTTATTAGGTTGAAGGTAGCTGAAATCGAAAACTGACACTCTCCGAAACGTTAAAGTTCCGCTTATCCAAACGGTTTGTCAGTAGTCATAATTTAGAAGAGCGTGTTGAACTGTGAATAAAAAAGATGATGCACAAAGATACAGCTTTCCCATTCTACGAGGTGAATCAGTGAGCGAAGCGGGGGAGTTCTCCGGCAAAGCCGTGATCATATGTGCGCCAGAAGAGCTCGAAAGAGAGTGGACTTCAGATTCAATTCCGGTTCTTCATAATGACTTGGAAATTTACTTCAATGAGAATCCAGCTTCAATGGACCGTCTGTTTGAGGAGGTTACAGCTGTTCTAGCTGAGTTTGGTGAATCAATAAGCCAGTTTGCTACCTATGCAACTCAACACGGAGCCATCGCTGTAGTTAAGGTAAATGACGCAACACATGTTCTCGAGAACGATATGCACATACGTGTGGAAGCAGTGGAAAATCAGGGCGATGTGTTCTTCATTGATTAAAAAGTATTAAGGACCACTCAACTATCGCTTTAAACATCAAGGCTTTAAACCACCTCAGCGATGGTGATTGAGAGAGGCAGATTCCATGAGCAAATTGGAGGCGGTATCGTCGAAGCAGCTTGTCTTGATAGATAGCTTCGATGCGAAGATGAACCACCTCGGGGTTTTAGCATTCAGTCTACTCATCAACGCTGTTTACAGTCTTTATCTCTGGTTCATTTGCTCAACAGTACATGGAATTATATCTGCACTCCTTCTTTTTGGTTCTCAAATCGCAATTGGATTTCCTGCGACCAGAACATATTATGAGTTTGGGATTACAAACAGAGATAAACTCCATTTCATCGATCCTCCGAACTTGATCTCCACAGAAAGAATTCATGAAGTTGACATCCACATCGGAGAGATTCCTCTTTTTTTTGAAAAACTAGAACTTCATATCACCAAGTATGACGACGGAAGCTTGGATGATTTGAGTGATCTTGCATGGTTTGGAATTCTGGTTTGGGCGGCAATCTCATCAACCTCCTTCTATTTTGGGGTCGGAGGATATCCATTTTGCTTCATTGGTGCTCTCGTTCTGATCTTAGCTTGTTTTGGGAGTTATCTGAGTGGCTATTGGACCACACGAAATTATGGGTTTGAAGATGATTTGAGCCATCTACAATATTATATCGAGAAACGCTTCAAGACTGTTGATGCTCTCATCCCCGAAAGTCGTTATCGAATCTTTGTTCAAGTACTAGAGAAGTGGCGTTCATTAATCCTTGTGGACTTCAGTATTAAGATTGAAATTGGAGATAATTCAGCACTGGAATATCACATGGGATATCCCTCAACAGAAAAGGAACGAATCGTTGTGAAAGCAACAAGTAATATTCTGAATTCTGTGTATGATGGTTCAATTGGTTCACAAAAACTCACAGAGAATAATTGGTGCACAGAGCGCATAGAGACTCCCGATGGTCCCATTGTAAGAGTGATCAACGAGTCATCCGATTTCTCAGTAACTACAAGATCATCATTTGTAAAAAGCCCTTCAATGATTGATGAATTATCAAAGAGGAGTGCAGAAGCTTTTCTGGAAGTCCTATCGTTTGCAAATATGAGACACAATGTCTGACTTGATGCGATATCCATAAGTGGACACACACCAAAACGAGGTTAGACTGTAATTTCCAAAACATATGCACGAATTTACCCGGGGATGACGATATAGTTGAAGGTCAAGCTTAAAATCGAAACGCAATGGCTTGAACTAGAACGTAATAGTATGTCCAAAATGCTACGTGACTATGAACAGTGGGAACGCCAGACTCTCAAGAAGGCACAAGAAGCAATTGACCTGAGGAGTCTCCGAAAGGTTTTCTATGAATTAGGCGATAGATGGGAGTTTGACCAAGCATCAGGTGCATGGTTATCAGAAGGTGAACCGCTTGATATGGTCGGCCTTATTTTGAAAATGCCTGGTTTTGAATCAACAAAGGAAAGGTATGTACTCTATGCTGTAATGGCTTACTCAAAGGGATTCACTCAGAAATTTGATCATTTGGGTGATAAAGAACGAATCATTGTCGAACATGACAAAAAAACCGGTAGCTTGTTCGCTTGGTCGACAACAGGTCACGGGGCTATGGACCTTTTCCCAACTAATCTGTCACCTTTCAACTCAATAGAGAATGCACTCCAATCATGTTTCTTGGTTGCTCAACCGGGGGATCATGCACTTAGGATAGAGTGCCCTAAGGCATCTGGTCTGTTTGACTTTCTGACAAAGCGTCTATGGGATATCGCAGGCGGCATTTCCTCTTTTGATATGAAATCTATAGATGTGCTAACTTCTAATGATATTGAAGAATACCTTGACTTCAAATTCAATAGGTATGCTAAGTCTGTCATTGAATTAAATCGAATTTGGAGGAACCTGAGTGGCGGGGCTGTAGAAAAGGCAAAGGAAAAAGTTCTGGACAAGATACCTGATCACATTGAAGAGAGAAACAGAAAGACACTACGGAAAATTGAGGGGCTCCTTCATATTCTATGGTTCCGCCCCCCGGCAGAACAGTTACCTGCAATTGAAATAATGCATAATGAACTATCACATGAACCAACGCCCACGGATGTACAGAAGAAACTTGTTCCCTACATAGTTGAGCTTGGTTATTCATTGACCGATATTCTAGAGAAGTCAAAGTATCTCAAATGGAAGAGTGTTGTTGAAAAGAAGGATTTCAGTAGTAGTGATGTTTTCAAAAAGCTTGACCTTACACAACTAGCCAAGGAGGCCTTAGTAGTTGCGCTAGAACACATCCTGTGCGAGCACACTCTTGCATATATTGGTTATCCAGAACAGGCAACCATGAAGAACAAGGTGCTTCGAGTTCTTCTCAATTCTATTATACTTCCAATACGACTTGGGTCCTCATTCAGAACGAATCTATTTAGATGGATAAGTAGAATTATCCCCAAAAAAGAAAAACCCAAAACCGATGAGCCTACTGTAACAGATGCCGACACTCCAAAAAAAGAGGAAACTGACTCTTGATTCCTTCATGATTGAACTTTTGAGAACGCATGGAGTAAATCTGAAATTTCACCAATAATACGAGTTCCTTCTGGTGCTTTCTTCGCCTCTTCACTGTCCGCCCATGTTGTGAGTATAGGCAACATTCCTGCTCGTTGAGCTGCGACTACATCTGCATCTACAGAGTTGCCAACAAACGCACAGCGAATTGGATTAACTCCAATCTCATCTGCTGCCAGTATGAGCGTGTATGGATGTGGTTTTGCATAACCCGGAACAGATGTCCATTGAACTGTGGATAGGAACTCAAGAATTTCCCAATCTCTCAGAAGATTGGTTGGATCATCTGGACGTCGAGTGCAGATTCCAAGTTGATATCCTCTCCTAATCAATTCGAAGAATGTAGATTTTACATCAGGTTTGAGCGATTCCCATGTTTTCAAAAGTTCCTTCCATTCCATTTCAATAGAAACCAAAAACTCGTCTGAGAGACCTTCAAATCCTAGAGATTCAAACATAATTCTGTTCGCTTCAATCCAATGTTCTGCTTCATTTCCGAAATGGATGTCCACGTCTTGTTCGATCTGATAATGGCTAAACCAGTCATCAAAACTTTCACTTGCGACACTGAGTTCCTTATCCGAGAATCTTGTCAAATCAATTCCTACTGAATGAGCCACCTTCCGTGTAAGAGCGATAAAACCTTCATCAACATCTGTTATTGTCTTGTGCATATCAAAGAAAATAGCTTTGATTTTTTCCAATCCCCAAACCTCTGAGATTTTGGTGTTGTGTCTAATATATAAAAAGTAGGAGTGGGGGCAAAATTGCCCCCTTGATTTTAGTATATCTATTTGTCACTAACGAACCTTGCGACATACTCAATAGGGCCATGAAGTAGTCTAAGTATCAAGGGAGCATCACGCCATGACAAGGATTGGGATTATCGGCAATGGGGTCGCTGCAACCACTGCAATTCGTGAGATTCGAAGCAAGAACCAAGATGTTGAGATTGATGTCTTCACTGATGAAAGACATAGTTTCTACCCTCGTCCCAACCTCATTGATCTGATTGCAAACCGACGAACCATCAAAGAAACAATACGTTACGACATTGATTGGTATGAGAAGAACGATGTTGACCTTTTCCTCTCAACACCTGTCTTTCAGATTGACACTGCGAGAATGGCTGTGATCTCCACATCTGAGGATTATGAGAGGTATGACTCCATTCTAATAGCGGTTGGATGCCGGCCCTTCATCCCTCCATTCGAAGGTTTGGACAAGAATAACGTGCATGTCATCCGAACTCTCGATGACGCGCTTGATATCCGTGAGGCAGTAAAGGGTTCTGGCCGGGAAATTGTCATAGGAGGAGGTATACTCGGAATAGAACTCGCAGCTGCTATGAAGGAAGTTGGAGGTGACCCTATTGTGGTCGATTATGAAAACCGTCTTCTTCCAATCCAACTGGACCTGCAAGGCAGCAATGTTCTGGCGAAACAGATTGAAAAGAAGGGTATCCAACTCCTCACTGGGTATGAATGTCGGGGGATTACTGGCGAAGAGGATGCTACAGGTATTATTTCAAAACAGGGTGACGAGATTAAGGGAGACCTTGTTGTCATTGCAACAGGAGTTCGATCAAACACCCTTATAGCTAAGAACTCTGGCATTGATTTTCATCATGGTGTCACTGCGGATGATCATATGCAGACATCTGCAAAGGGCGTTTTTGCAGCAGGTGATTGCGCTCAGTGGAACGAGAAGTGGTATGGGATCATTCCGTGGGCAACAGCAACCTCTAGGGTCGCTGCTCAGAACATGCTCGAATTTGGGAGTTCGAAATTTGAAGGAATTACTCCTTCGAGTCAATTGCAGGTTGCCGGGATAGACCTGACCAGTATAGGGGTTGTCCATCCTGACTCGCCTGAGTATGAGACTCATGTTTCGGTTGACATGGAGAATGGCAAGTACTTGAAAGCGGTCTTGAAGGATGGTGTCCTTGTTGGTGGTATAGCATTAGGGAGCCGCAAAGTGGCACTCAAGCTTCGGAGCTTGATCATGAAAGGTGAAAAGGTCGAAGACCACAGTTCGATATTCGATGATGTTTAGTCAACCTCAACAATCGGCTGTCTTCCCTTACCCTGCGGAATCAGCGAGATGACATGGTCTGTGGACCCTTTTAGTTCCTCCATGTGTGTGACTACGAGAACCTGGTTGACGACATCGAGTTTTGTAATCGCTTCAGGTAACCATCGTCTGCGCTGTGCATCAAGGCCCGCCCCGGGCTCGTCCAAGATTATCAATCCTGGTGGAGGACCTGTGGTCGAATGCCTTTGAAGAGCCGTATTCACTGCAACACGCAAAGCAAAGTTCACGCATACGTCCTCGCCGCCGGAAGCTGCCATGAGTGAGACTCGATTGCCTTTCAAATCATAGAGAGCAATTTCATAGTCATCGTCAATTACCAAGTCACTATACCGGTCTCCAAATATCTCACGGAAAATCATTCTTGCCTCACGTCTGATATGGGGTCGCAGTTGATTCTCTGCTACATCAGGAATGGTGTTGAGGAGAACCTTGAGATGCTTTGCAATTTCGGTCTCTTCTTTCAGTTCCTCTGGTTTAGTAGACAGTTCGGGAGATGCTAGCTGTTCTTCCACCGCGATTACTGAATCACTGACCTTCTGTATCACTTCTTGTATCTGCTTCTTTATGATGGACTCCTCAATAGAATCCAAGGCTTTCAGCGCAGCATCAATTTCTTTCTTTTCTGGAAGGTGGTCTTGAACTTGTTTTAACCTCTTGATTGATTCCGAGATGTTCTGGGAGTCCTTGTCCATCTGACGGATTTCTTTCTGTACCTTTGAGCTCTGCTTATCATAGATTCCAAGACCCATCATTGAGTACAGGTCAGCTCTTCTGCTTTTAGGAGCGAGTCTTGACAGTCTGTCTATCTCTCCCTGCCGAACGTAAGTTAAGGCTGAAAAGGCGTGGCGATTCAATCCAATTAACTCTACAATCTTATTGTCAACTCGCGTGACTCCCGTTTCCTCGGGGTCCTTGTTTCCAACCAAGAACAATTCGGCATTCGTTTCCCCAGGATGGATTGTTCTCTTCACAAAGTAGTTACGGCGGTTTATCGGAGCAACGAACTCGAGTTCAACGATGGCACGTTTTCCTTTATGATGAATGAGATCTTCAACTTGTGGCACTTTCTTCTCCTTTCGAGTGACCATTCTGAAGAAACCAAATTCAATCGCTTCAAGGATTGATGTCTTCCCGGACCCATTTGGTCCAACAATTGCGGTGGAGCCATCTTCTAGAGTGAATTCCTGGTTTTTGTAGACCTTGAAGTTTTGGAGGCCAATTCGTCTGATCACTAATCTGCACCTCCAAAGAACCTTGGCATCATCATCTTCACTTGTGCTGCACGCTTATCCTTTGTCTGCTCCATGTACTCTAGAATCGAGGTCTCTACGTCAAGTGGTTCTGAGAGCTCAATTGGCCTAGCTCCAACCGATGACCAGTTTGGCTCAATGTGAAGGAAGAGTGGGTCGAGCTTCTTCTCTCCGTACTCTAATAGATTAGCTCGTTCAATCCCTCGCTCGGTCTCATTATCGATTAGCCCATTGACCTGCACGATGATAATCGGTTTCTTCTTCTTTGGTGAGAGCTTTCCGAGAGAGCTCTTGAGCATGGTGTTAACTTCTGCTGCTCCCATTCCTGTGATATCCAGACCTGTGACGAATTTGAACTCTCTCACATCATTCAGAGTCTGCAATGTATACTCATTTTTGTCAGAGTTGTCAATATCCACTACAATGAGCTTTTTTCTGCCTCCCATTTCACGATGCCAATTCACAATACAAGTGGATCCAGGTCTCCCAATGTCATATTCCTCATCGAGCCAGAAATTGTGCTTGTGTCCGCAGCCATAATATTGAAAGTAGACAGGTAGGTTCTCTTTCGGAATATGAATGTCGTGTGCAAAGAACAAGGCGTTCTTCTCTACTGGTTTTGCTGAATTCAGAAAATGTTCAAGCTGGTGACTAGTAGTCCACGAAACAAGATGTATCTCCACTTTCTTACCGTCGAAAGACTCGGTGAAGGTCTTGTAGGGTTCAGACCCGGTTGAAACAATGAGCTCCATTGTTTCGAGACCTCGAAGCGGACTGTAGGCATATCTGTAGTTGTAAGGCAAATCGTGATTTCCATCAAGGACGATGAGTCGCACCTTATCTTTCAGACTCTTGAACAACTCAATAACGAATATCATGTCCTCATTCTGGGGTAAGGGAGAGTGAAACAGGTCACCAGTATGTACCAATATATCTGGTGAATGTTGCATAGCCATGTCTACTGCTTTCTTGAGGCACTTACGTGCATCTTCTCTTCTCTCTGATAATTGGAAGAGCGAACTCCCCAGATGCGAGTCAGAGATATGAGCGATCCGAACCATGCACTTCTCACCACCCAATCAGATGTACAGTGGGAAGGGTGGTATTTGAATCATCTCGTCAGATATTGTCTCTTGGGTTGCTTAAATCAATCAATCTGGAATAATCTAGGGGAAGTTGCTGTGGACTATTGAGGAAAAACAATAGTGGAGGATTTGGCTCCAAATAACTGGAGCGAAGTACTCCTCCTTTCCATGTTACATGGTGGTTGCTACACTAGTCCCAATATTCCGATACATGTAGATGGAAACCGGGACTACTACTATGTCTATCAATACATGGAGTATGATGAAGTAGTTGGCAACATGTGTGTGTAAGAAGAGGAATCTAATCACTCCTCCAACACCCCCAATCAGGGGTAGGATCACGCATAGTGCCACGAGACCCCTCTTGTCGAGATACCGGATTAGCCCGATACCAAAAAAGAGGTACATTGCACCATAGACTGCTGCACCAATATTGTGCCACACGCCTCCGTAGACAAACACCTGAATGGTGTGAGTACATGCGGATATGATGAGTAATCCTCCTGCAAGTAGTCTAAGTTGATATTTACTTGCCACTGCTATGCACTTCCTTCAATAACTTCGGCAGTCAAAGGTTCAGCCTTTGCCTGGATGTGAGTTCGTTCGATGATGCTCTCGGTGTGAGACTTGGTTACCTTCTTCACGATGGTGGGTCCCAGTGATCCAAACTCCTGGACATACTTGAACTCACCGTTGTTTTTCCCGACGCACTCATCAAATGCTTGTGCGAACTCTACTGGATTCACATCGTTGTTGAACATGGCTGCTATGATATAGTTTGCCTGACCATCTCCAATTGTTCCATAGACGTTGTAGTCCAGTATCTCCGCTCCTGTCTGCTTGGTTGCATAAGCAACACCCTCTGTGACATGGGCGTCTGACAGCTTCTCACCTGTCAGGTTGACAGACTTACCCTTGCGTCCAATCCTGTATACAGAATATGGGTCTGTGTCCTTGAAAGTCATCACATCACCAATCCTGTATCGGGTGTAGCCCATCAGGTTAGTGAGGACCAACTCGTACCTTTGGCCTTTCTTTACATCTACTAGGGGGATAGCTGTTGGGTCCTCCTTCTCGATGTCAGACTCAGGGATAAATTCCAAGTAGTTGATGTGTGGTAACAGCTGGATACCATTGTCTGTGTTCTTCAAGAGTGTAGTTCCATAGAGACCCTCAGAACCAGCGTAGTTATCCCAGAGAGTCGCTTTCGGAAGTGTGCTTTTCAACCACGGCTTGTAAGGATCCGCATCAACACCAGTGGCACCGACCATTATCAGGTTGGGCCAGAGGACATTCAGGTCAAGGGTCCCTTCATCGTTGAGTGCCTCCCTGATCCTAGCCTCATGCTTTGTGCCTTTGAACTCCTCAAGCAGACTGGGTCCGTACTCATTCTGCATACGGCGAATGAATGCGAAGATGAGAGTGGTGATACCACCCAGAGAGGTGATGTTCTCTGTGACCGCATATTTTGCATATGCCCAGAGCTTCTCGCCCATCTTTGTCATGTTGAAGATATCCTCTCCCGGTTTGATGAGCTTCTTGAGCAATGCGTTGGCGATCATCTCACGAGAGATTCCAGTCATGTACCCGAGGGGTACTCCATTGATCTCACCCATCTTTGCAGGTGCAGCAAAGGTGAGCATCGTTCCATCGAAGATCTTGTTGTTTCCCTTCTTGGCATTGATGAATGACATGAGGAACAACATGCTCCCTCCAGTGTAGTCGCTCAGACCAGCCGCACTTAGAGGTAGGGCTTTCGGTTTTCCAGTAGATCCACTACTCTGGACATACCATATCACAGGGTCTGCTGTGATGATTGGTTGTTCAGGATTCACATGAATCTGGTCCCAATAGGGCTTCATTGAATGATAATCATGAAGTGGGACTGTTTCACTAAATTGCTCAGGTGTCCGGATGTTGGCATAGCTATTGTCCTTTCCAAACCTGGTTTGACTATGAGTTTCAAGTATCGACATGAGTTTGCCCTCAGTCAGACTGATTGGATTGTTCAGGATCTCGGCAATCGTCTTTGCCTTCCTCTTTGCCAACAGTGGAATGAGCTTGCTTATCACTCCCATCAGAGAACCACCCCTCCCTGTGATTCTTCAATGCGAAATGTTTCGTTTTCTCGATTCGACATCTAGTCTTGCCTCCCAGTCTCAGGAGAACTCTCCCGAAACCGTATACATTAGGTGTAGACAATGGAAACTAAGTGTCCTCTGTACAACAATCCTGCCAACTATGAATCGAGTAGAACAGTGATGAAGGTTCGATAACGTTAGCGCTTGGATTATGAGGGCCCATATTGTTTATTTGGAAACCTAGAGGCCTTTCCACTTTTTGTTCTGTTCTGCAAGGGTCAAATGTGCAATCCTAGCTCTTCTCTGGCCTTAAATTGTGTCGCAATGATGATGTTATGGAAAATTAAACAATAGGTGTTCATATTGCAATTTGTATTTGACCTCACACTATTACCTGGTCTTGCCGCCTCTGTACTCGCAGCAATCATGGCGGTCTATTTGATCATAATTTGGTATCGTCAAGAAAACAGACTCATGACAGATCTACCACTGATGTTTGGAATTGTGTTCATTGCTCATGCAATTAATCAGACCATGGTCCTACTTTCAGAGTATGGATACTTGGAAATGACCCTTGAAGTGTTTCGTATGAGAGCACTCATTGTTGGAGGAATAGCTGTCCCCCTTGTTGGCGTTCTACTCCACATATGGTTGCCCAGAATCAGAAAGCACCATCTCCGAATCATTGGATTGGTTATCGTCTATTGGGTGAGTATTTTGCTTCTTGGTCCGACACAGGAGCTTATCATGCTCCTTCATCTACCCATCATCATCTTCTTCATGGGTGGAATGGTACTCACGTTTGCTATTACCTGGAAGACTGGACGTCTGAAAGAAGTTCGCAGCGATCTGATGGTTGTCTCATCTGCGTTCTCATTTGTTGGACAAGCAGGGCTTGTTGCATTCATGGCAATTGGTTTGGCTTCTGTTCCAGCAATGATTACTGCAATATCTACTGCAATGGCAACATTGGCGCTCGTAAACCCATGGTACAAGGTAGAAGCAAGGAGTGTCCTGTAGTCATGGGAAAGAAACAGCTGAGTGTCAGTACGACTGAGATCGAAGAACCAAGTAAACAAACTTGGGACCATGTTCCACTGCTCGCTCTGGCAGGGCTGTTCCTGTTCATTGGTGTGGTATGGAGGAATGTCGATGTTTTCCTCCTAGGCCTCAGTGAGTCGTGGCTTAACATCCTTCCCAGTAAGCTCTTTCCACTTCTCATTATTCTTGGATTCTTCTGGTTCTTTCGAAGAAATCAGATAACCTCCGTTCTAGGATTGAAGATTGAAGACACAAGAAGGCACGTGACACTCGGAATCATTCTGGGTGTTGCGTTGTTCCTAATGGGTAATGCTATTGCCTCGGTTATCTACTGGGCATTCATTGACTCTTCTCGAGATCTAAGTGTAACCATAATCCGACCGGACCTATTATGGTATAGTGCAATCTTTTTTCTAATCAATGCGGTCTATGAGGAGATCTTGTTTCGAGGAGCTCTTCAGAACGGATTGCGAGAATATGTTTCAGTCAATCGAGCAATCCTAATCTCTGCAGCGATCTTCGGCCTCTACCATCTCGTCTGGCCCTTCTACTTCGCAGGGACTGGAACTCTAAGCACATCCCACATTTTCGTGTATGTTGTATTCTCAGGTCTCTTGGGTGGAGTATTCGGTATCTACTATGAGAAGTTCAGTAGTAGACGAACACTGCTAGGACCGATAATCGCACATTGGTTGATCAACTTCCTGAATGAAAACATCAAGATATCGACTTCAGAGGTGATAGCTGGGCCGGATGTCCTGCTTGGTAATCCCCCTATTCAAATGGCAATCGCCCTGCTTCTAGTAGTAATACTTTATGCAACTTCGATAATCATCTTCTCTAAGTACCTTGTTGATGACCTAGATGGATGGCTTCAGCGAAGGCGTGCTCAACTTCGCTTCAGAGTCCAAGAAACACCATGATCGCTGTACTATCTCAGGACAAAACATCAATGGCTTTCTTGACAAACCATCGCTTCTTTGGTCCAGTGCTAGAAATCTTTCCGCCAAGGATATCCACGTAGAGTGTGGTTGGTACTAAGGGGAGATTTCCCTTGTCAAACAGATAGCCAAAGATTGCGGTTGGTACTAGAGCGGCATTCAGTCTGCAAGGTGCAGCAACTGCAGGGGGTCTTCCTTCCAACGTCCGTTTCATACCGAGGGTGACATCAATCCCTGTTGGTCTGGATGAGATGAAGTGAAGAGCATAGTTGCTGATGAACCTCCGCCACTCGTCTGATTTCTGATCTTGAGGAATCTTTCCAAAGAAGTCTCCAAACGAGGGGCTCCTTTCTGGATCGAAGATAGCAATACCTGCACCCCATCCAATGACAGGACATGTGATGACAGGTATGCCGCGAACCCTAGCCAGATCAAACATTCTCTTTCTGAGATGCATGACTGACAAATCGAGTCCATCGATTATGACATCTGCTCCATCCACGAACTCCTCAACATTGTCCCAGGTGATGCCATCGGGATACACTTTGATTTCGGCTTCTGGATTGATTTCCAGCACGTCTTCTGTAACCACTCGGGCCTTGTTTCGTTCCAATGTCGAAACTCTAGCACCTAGCTGACGGTTCAGATTCGAGAGTTCATAGATATCAGGATCAGCTAACCTGAAGTGCTGAAACCCCATCTGTGCGAGAGTTATGACAATGTCTGCGTTGCCACCGACACCTGCCTGAGCTATCACTGTGTTTGCGATTCTGTTCTGCTCATCAGCATTAATCATTCCAATGTTTCTGTCAGTCATGCATTGGTAGTGATTGCCCACCACCCTTGCATGTTGTACAGAATGAGCAGTTTGGGTTTCATTCATGGAATCCAATCTATGTCGCCTCACAGACCTCAAAGACAGCCTTATCCACTGTCAAAGGAACTGGTTTAGCTTGAAGGTGGGTTTCCTTCACGACCTCGTCATGTCTGGATTTTACCATCTTTCGTAGAATAGTTGGACCAAGAGCCCCCATTCCCTGACTGTTGATGAATTCCCAATTCACTTCTCCAATTGCTTCCTCAAAGGCATCAACGAATTCCCGAGAGTCCACATCGTCATTGAACAATGCTGCGATAACATAGTAAGGAATGTTTCCCTCAGCAACCCCTACTACAGAGTAATCCATGACCTGTGCTCCGGTCACCTTACTTGCTTCAGACATCGCATTGATCACATGTGCATCACTCAGTTTTTCACCAGCCAGACTTACTATCCCTCCTTTGCGAGAGATATGCCTGATTGTGTATGGATCTGTTCTTGTGAAAGTCACCATATCACCCAATCTGTATCGGTACCAACCATTATGATTGGACATCACAAGCTCGTAACGTGATCCTTTCTTCACATCTGAGAGCGGAATTACCCTGGGGGTTTCACTTTCAATCTCGCGCTCGTGAATGAACTCTAGATAATTCAAGTCCGGCATTAGTTGAAGACCATTTTCGGGGAGAATCTGACTTCCAAGATATCCCTCTGAGGCGGCATAGCCTTCCCAGACAGTTGAATTTGGTAACGCAGTTTTTACCCACTTTCTGTATGGGTCTACATCGATTCCTCCACTCACGAATAGTCTGAGATTGGGCCAAAACTTTGCTACATCGAGCCGTCCATCAGAGTCCAGCGATTCACGGATTTTTCGTTCATGCTTTGTTCCTTTTAGCTGTTCAAGGAGCCAAGGACCATACTGTTCCTCCATTCTACGCATGAACGCAAGGTTTAGGGTTGCTATGCCCTGTAATGCTGTCACATCGTTCGTTGCTGTGCACAGAGCGTAGGCCTTCATCTTCTCCTCCATGTCCTCAATACAAAATACATCCTCACCTGGTTTGATGAGTCGTTTGAAGATCCTGTTCTGATTGCCCACATACACTCCCGAACCATACCCCGTTGGTACTCCATTTATCTCGCCTGTGTTGGATGGCGCTCCGAACATTATCATCGTCCCATCGAGTATCTTCGAGTTGTCAGGATGTTGATTCATATACCCCATCCACATTCGGGAACCACCGACCGAGGCCGTCTTTAATCCAGACTTGGTCAACGGCATCTGTTTCTGATTTCCAGTCGATCCTGACGTAGTCAGATACCAGATCACTGGTTCTGAAGTCATTATCTTCCCAGTAGGATTCTTGTACACCTCATCAATGATAGGTTTCATCTTCTTATAGTCTGTAAGAGGAACTCTCTCAGCAAACTGCTCAGGAGATGTGATGGAATCAAATCCATACCTTCGTCCTAAGACTGAATCCTGATGTTTAGTGAGTAAGTCTGTTAGTAACTTGTTTGATTCCTCAATCGGATGATCTAGTACATATTCGATCTCCTTCATCTTGCGCTTGGCCACTACAGACACAAGCTTTCTCATAATTGACATCTTGCTTTTGCCTCCTTAGGATTCAGGATACAACTCCTGCATCCCATGGCATAAACATGGAAAAGGAAAGCAAAGTGTTCTCTGTCCAGTGACCCTACAAGCTAAGAGTCGAGTAGGACAATTAGGGGATATAGATAACCTCAGCGTCGAGATTATACGGGCGGATAACGCTTCTTTGACCTTTTAGGGCTTCCTCCACATTTTCTTTCAATCATCAAGGGTCAAATGTGCAATCGAGCCCAGCTAGTACTCCATCCTTTGTGAGTCCCACAGAACTTCGTGTATTAGTGTTCGATTTTTGTTGTTCGTCTATTACTTCTGTTGCAGAAAAGGACCTAAGGGTATACTGAATAATAGAAATGAGTCGACTAAACGAGATTTTCTAGCTCAAGATATTCAATAATCTGACCGCTAATTTTGATAGACCTTCATTATGGAAAATAAGGGTTATGATGCCTTCTTCATCATAGACCCAACTTTCGTATAGGTCTACGTATACGTTGCATACGTACGGTGCAAAGGTATGCTAACACAACTCGAAGATCAACTGATGGCCGCTCACAGAGAAGCGAAGGGTACGGGAATGATAGACGTCACCCTGCCGCTTCAAGTGATGTTCAGTAACACCGACCGGACTGTCCTAAAAGCTCGGCTTCGATATCACGGACCAGACAGAGATGCAAGTCTGATCATGATTGTTGGACTAAGGAGTGATATCCTCTCTCCGTTCCAAAAGTTTGAACCAGAGCGGAAAGGCAGGTATCTCCCTTGCGACATTCCAGGGATTGTCCCTGGACTAGCACTCATGACCACATCCATCAACACTGGACTTGCACTCAGTGCGATTGCCAAGGATGACGCGACCAGACTGGTTCTTGTTTTTGAAGGACTGTCCGAGAGAAAGGGTGGCAGTCTGAAGGCTCTGTCTGCGTCGGTTCGCAACTTCATGAAGCGTTGGACTGAGTGGACCGATGTCCTACTTGGAATAGTTAGGCGTGATCCCCTTGTCGCGAACTGGGAGATTGACTGGCGAGAATACCTTGCTGGAGAATCTGGATTTGTGACGATGCCATGGTTCCGTCCAATGACATTCTCAGAACGTGAGTTGGCACTGCAAAGAGTTGTGGTAGCATCAAAGGCTCTCTTAGCTTCAGTACTTAGCAATGGCCAGTTGAGAGACCCCATGATACGCGGCCTCAAGGAATGGTTGGAGGATCTTCAACCACTACCAGAGGTCATTAGCGGAGTACAGATCGGTGAGGAGGTAGAAATTTAGATGCAAGTAGACGATTTTATTCAAAGTGTTCCTCGTGCACCTTTCACCATGCCCCAAGTGGCGTGGCTCGCGGGTGCAGCAGCAGGATTACGGGTCGCAGAGAACAGAAGTCCCAGTTGGCTCTGGGAAGAGTTCTATGATGACATCTTCCAGATGATTCGATTGGTGGGAGATGTTGTACCTGCAGATCCTGGAACAGCCCCACAAGACGGTGACGGTCTAGTTGGGTCCGCATATGACGCTCTTGGTGGCTATATCAGCATAACTGGTGAGGTCACCCCTGAAGGGCTGTACTTTCGAGTACCACTAGCACGACAGGAAGAGGTCATCCAACTTCTAAATGGTCTTACACTATTGCGGTCTAACGGTGAGATCGTCGTCCCAATGTTTGACCTGCCAGCATTCCTCAGACTGGTCCCATTGGAGGGTCCAGTTTCTAAGCGGCTTGAAGAGGAGGAGATTCCATGACAGAACTCGAGGCTGTTCAGGGTATTGGTCCCGCAGTCGCAAAGAAACTGAGGGAAGTTTACGTCACAACAGCTGAACTTCTAGCTGTCCAGAACCCAGTTGAATTACTAAAGAAGACTAAGATGGGTGAAGGTACATGCGAGAAGGTCATCAAGAACGCTCGGCTCCTCGTGGGTAAGTTCGGGTTCAGGTCAGGTCTCGAGATAGAGCAAGAGATGGCGACTAAGCCCCGACTCACCACTGGAATCCCAAAGGTCGATCAGGCCCTTCGTGGCGGAATCGAGGTCGGAAGCATAGTAGAATTTTTCGGCCCAGCAAGAGGCGGAAAAACTCAGTGGGTCAGTCAATTAGCCGTGACAGCTCAGCTCCCACTTGAGAAGGGAGGTCTCGAAGGAAGGGTTCTCTGGTTGGACACTGAGTCCAGCTTCAAACCACGTACCATCAGGGCCAATGCAATTAGACACGGACTAGATCCAGACGTGACCCTTGGAAACATCGGTCGTGCAGAGGTCGTCCTATCTGGCCAGATAACAGAGATCTTTGAGACAATACCCCAGATGTGTGCCGAGCAAGATTACAAACTAGTGGTCATTGACTCGTTCACAGGTCTCTTCCGCGCAGAGTACACAGGTCTGGAAAACATGAGAATCAGGCAACAGGACATGAACAACCTCCTCAACCAGATGCGCCGAACGTCCACAGCGACCGACTGCATTTTCGCTTATTCCAACCAAGTCATGGCTAAGATCTCCACCTATGGAGGAAACCCGAATGCTCCAGTGGGAGGCCATATCATATCACACGCTAGCGATTACAGATTCTACACACGAAGAACCAAGGGCGATATCCGAAAGATCGAGTTGCAGGATAACGCTGGACTTCCTGAGTTTGATGCAGAGCTCATCGTTGGTTGGGGTGGTATGTATCCAGACGCGAAGACGAAGAAAGAGATTGAACCTGACATAAAGGAATACTTCGAAAAACAAGGTGAGGGTCTCGAGGTGAAGGAGGACACTCCCGAGGTTGAAGAAGAGATTGTAGTCGAGGCCGAGACCGTGGTGGGTGAGAGTTAGTGAACCGTATGCGAGGGATGTTCAGAGTATACCGATGCAATCACTGCAGGAATATTGGCTATTCCCACGTAGAAACTGAAGATGAAGCCTCTCGCTGCAGCCTCTGCCAAGGAATCATCCTGCATGAGGCTGGCACTCTCTATGCTGTGACAGTCCAGGAAGCCCAGTCCTGTGTCCGCGAGCTCGTTATCGAGTCGCAGATCTCCAAGGTGAAACAAGGTGGAAATGGTCGAGGAATTGGGATCAAACGACGAGTGTTCAATATCATTGAATCACTTATAGATATGAACAGAGGCCGCGCAGTTTCCATCGAGAATGTGATGAGGGAATGTAGTGAGGCGGGAATAGACCTAGGTCGTGCCATGAAGTTCATGGACACACTCGAGTCTGAGGGAGCGATCTGCAATAATGGTGTTGCTGTATCCCTGACAAAGGAGGCGTGGACTGATGTCTAGTACTGATAATCCCGACCAGTCGACATGGGTACCAACGACTCCACCCAACATACCTCGTAGCTCAATGATTAACCTGGTGAACCTCTTGTTGCGAGAATCGGCGCACAGGATTACAGTGTTGGAGCGTGCGAGAGGTCCTGACCCAGAACTCTACGTAGTGACCAGAGTTGACTGGAGAAGCACAGACTCAGAGAGACCTATGCTCCCACAGCTTCCAAAGCTTCTCTCACTACTAGAGACCCTTCGTGGAACTAAAGGTGTTCCAAGAGAAGTCAAGCTAGACAGTACGGAAGGGGTAGCAGTCTACTTACCCACAGGTATCAAGGTCTCTGGGCTTCCAAAAGACCCAAAGAAGTCAGTCCAAGAGCTGATGTCAATCATCGAAGATTCACTTTCCCATTTACTCTCAACGATGAGGGAGGTTGAGAAATGGTTCTGGAAGGCTGCTCGAAAGAATGGGTTCAGCCCCCCTATTGTTGAACGGATGGCAAGGAAGGAGACCGGATTCAGTTCTCCTGACCTCATGATGAGATTCCAACGAATGCTACACAAGTACTTCTCATTGAAATTCAGAATTTACCGCGCAGAGGCACGACTAAGAGTGGAGGCAGACTGATTGAGCGCAGCGACGACCGACACAATGGAATTCTTTCCATATTCTCCTAGACCACATCAGGAGAAGGCAGTCGGTCTCGCAGTTGACACGTACTCAACGAAAACTGTCGGATTACTTTCCGCTGATTGCGGTGTAGGAAAGACAATTGCAGTCCTTTCTGGTTATCTGGCTGCTCGAGGTCATGACAACGCCTCTAGACTGTTCGCTTTGACAAGGACTCATTCTCAGTCTAAGGTCTTCGAGAGTGAGCTGGAGGTACTTCGTTCAGTCAAACCAGACCTCACTGCTACGACCATGGTCTCGAGAGTTCACGTCTGTCCAATTCGACACCAGATGGAGTCTCTGAGCTCTACAGGATTCATGCGAGCCTGCGCTCAGATGATAAAAACTGGGTCATGTCACCACTATTGGAACTTCTACCAGAAGAATAAGGCGGAAGGAAGAATTGTCATTCGTGATGTGCTTCGCGAGGTCGTTGAGGACCTTCTTAATACAGGAGTCGTGACGAGAGAAAGAGTCGAAGAAAGGGCTGCTGATGAAGGCGTCTGTCCATATGAGATGATGCGCTGGTGTGCCAGGAGCAGTCGTGTCATAATCGGACCCTACAGCTACATCTTCAGATCAAGAGTGCGTGATGCACTCCTTTCATCCCTTGGAATCTCCTTGCCTGAGGTTGATCTCCTGGTTGATGAAGCACATAATCTCCCTGGCCATGTCCTCGATGCAGAAACATCTCAGCTCAGCAATGAAGACCTACGATGGTTAAAGGAGAACCATCAGCTGGTCACTAAAGAGACCGGTCTCAAATGGATAAGAGAGGTCATAGACTTCCTCTGGGAGACCATGATGGTCAACCTGGATAGAATGTATAATCGAAGTGAACGAGTTCTTGACAAGTGGGATGTTGCACCTCGATTCGTCAAGGAGGATGACCTCGAGATACTACACTCCGCAGGAAGACCAGGATTAGGAGACCCAGAGAATGCAGGACTAATAGAGACCCCGCTGGACCGACTCATCGAGTTTCTATTCACTTCTCAGAGGGCATCGAAGAGTGAGGGATGGCATGTCACACTGCAGGACAAGAAATCTTGGAAGGAAGATGCACCAACCTCAAAATCTGTACTCATGATTCAACCCTTGAACTCATCAGGACTAACAGCACCAATTCTACGGAGTGCGAGATCAGCTGTTCTGATGTCCGGCACTCTGAGACCTCTTGATTACTATTCGAGACTCCTTGGAGTGACAGGAGCGGTCTCTGAAGACCTTTTGAGTCCATATCCTAGAGGCACAAGGCTTGTGCTCGTTGACAAGACGCTGAATACAAAGTACCAGTTGCGGGGTCCAGACCTTTGGCGTAGTCTTGCAGACAGAATCAGTGCGGCATTAACGACCATGCCCGCAAACAAGAGTGCACTGATCTCGTTTCCAAGTTACAAGATGCTACACGAGGTCATGAGTTACTCAATTGACACTGGCTTTCGAGAGACCCTTGTTGAGACCAGGGCAGAGCGTATAGAAACACTTGCTGAAGCTATTTCGGACAAACCTCAAGCAGTATTCTGTGTCTATGGTGGGAAGTTCTCTGAGGGTATTGACCTAGTCAGCGATGGCACCAGTATGATTGACCTGATCATTGGTGTGGGAATTCCATTTAGTCCACCCACAAGCTATCAGGCTGCGCTTCAACGATGGTATGACTCTCGGTTTGGAAATGGGACCGGGTATTACTATGCAGCAGTTGTTCCATCAATACGTCAGGTTGCCCAGTTGGTTGGTCGATTACGAAGGTCTCCAACTGATACTGGAGTTGTAGTTTTACTTGATAATCGATTTCTCAAGCATCTGAAGGTCTTCGGTGAAGAGATCGTATCTGATGTCTGGCCGTATAGAGATGTTGAGGAGCTCAAACTTGCGATTAGCCAATTTGTAAAGATGCAGGAGGGTTTGACAGAATGAATATCATTAACACGCCTGGACTAAAGTGGCTCGCACTTTCAGTGATAACCACCACATTACTCCTGAAAATCTGGATTACACCCAATGATCTCACAGGATTAGCCCTGATTGGAACAGGACTTCTAGTCTATGTTGCAGTCCTCTATCTCGACTATTGGTCAAGCTATGATCCGAATGTCCTATGGGATGAACAACGAGGATTTGTCGCAATTGTCAGACCTTGGCGAGTCGAACTGTGTGCTGCGCGACTACTTGGTAGTGTACCACTAGGGATTGATCTTAGCCATTCTGCAAGCAAAGTTCTACAGGCTATGCACACACGGTTTCAGAATGAAAATGGTGGAACTCTAGTCTTCTTCATAACACGCCCAATTGGAAATGAATTGACGAAAGTTGGTATGCTAGTCCGTCGAAGCGCACTCCGATTGCCGAACACTCGATTGAGATTAGAACAACTTTCGAAACTCATGATGGCAGACATCATGATTCTAGAGAGCGCGATGAGAGCAGCTTACCCACATTTGCCTGTGGAGCGAGCAGAGAAACAGGATATTCTGATAGTGAACACAGGAGGTTTGCAGACCAATGTATCCTAATGAATTACGTTCCGGTCTGGAAATACCCCCTGGTGTCAAACCAGAAGATATCATGAGGTCTCTTGAACTAGGTCATGGCTACAAATGGACCGTTCTCGTACGACAGCCCTTACTTGTTGCTCACGGAAATCCAACACTTGGAAATATGCCAGAGCTGTTGATGACAGGGAACCGTTCGATTGTTGTTGCTGGCGGAGACCCTGCATACGTCAACCGTCTCAAGCAAGTTTTGGACATGCTCCAAAGAACAACCAAACGACTAGTTGTAAAGCAGGAGGGAGTAAAACTTGGGTAAACGACTGATTCTTGGTACGAAACCAGAGGTCGACCCTCTTCAGGAGCTTTCAGAATCATCGAGTACAATTACTACAGGGACTGAGATTCGATGGGAGAATCGTGTTGTTGGACGTCCACTAGCAATCCTGCTGTTTACATCATTTCTCTCAATTGTGATTGGTCTTTACGTTCCAGTGATTGTCACAATCACCTCCGCTGTATTACTGATCATCCATTTCTTTTCCCCGAAAATTCGAGAAACAAAAGAGATGAGTGCACTCATTCAAGAATCCTGGGAAGAAGTCCCAGAAAGTGATCTTTCGTGTCTAGTGACACCAGAGAATCTACATGTGAAAGGTGTAGGAGGATCACGTTACTCCGTCGGAATGGATCTTGGTAAGCCAAGTCCCAATCTTCTTGGCAATGTTGGTTCGTTGGTGCGTGCCATTGATACATCAAATGGATTTGGTCTCTTCGTCACAATGAAACCAGAAAAGATAGCTCGGGCTATGAATGAAGAAAAGATCTCTGATTTGCTAGAAGGATATCTCAATAGATTATCAAAGGGAAATCTGGAAGCATATCTTACTCGACGTAGTGGTCTTTGGATTGCACACACGACGATTATTGGGCAAATACGAGACTCCACTCAGAGTGACTCGTTTGAGTCTGCGGTGCGAGCCGCAGTTCCAGAGAAAGAATGGGTGCGACTAAAACCAAGAGCGCTTTACAAAAGAATGAAGCAGCATGAAATCGACAAACAAGGTAATTGGTTTTATGCAGCAGGTTCAGAATTGTCCGAATGGTTGGTTCAGCTACGAAGTGAGCTAGCTTCTGAGGTTGGCAGCAATATTCCCGGTCAGTTCATTGCACCGATTCGAGGTCGTCCTGATGATTATCAACTTGGAGTTACACTCAATCCTGACACACTCCAAACTGGTCCCCCTGCAGGAATGTCCCATCAGGACCTTGAAACCGGAACACTCGTATGCGGAGGTACTGAAAATTCGCGACACCATATCTTAGCTCTACTGATATCTGAACTGCTGCGAGCAGGAAAAAGAGTAATCCTTGTAACTGGATCCTCTTCATTGTCAAAACTAACCTCATTAACTGAGGCTTCAGTGTACCTAGAGTTAGGAAAGGATCTTGTTTTGAATCCCCTCGACTCCGAAGGAGCACCACGAAGTGAGTATGTTCCACTATTCATGTCTTCATTGCAGGTTGTGGCGGCTCAGGATTTGCGCGGAGCTGCAGAGCTTGAAATCGCTGTTTCACGTGCCGTATCGTTAGGAAATGCCACACTCGCTGATGTTCGGTTAAATCCAGAGTTCGATGACCCGAACTCAGTTTCAACCGATGCTCAAATGGCTCAAGAACTAAGACCTTCGAAGAAATCCCTCATCGGAATGGAGGCGATTCGGTCACTCCACATGGGACCTGCAGCTAGGGCATTCTATGGTACTCAAACAGTGCCAACAAGACGTCTTGCAGATCCATCATTGTCAATCATTAGGACATCATTAGGTTCTACTGGATTAGACAGCTTTGCATGGAATCTCATATGCATAAAGCTTGCTGGACTACAACCTGACCCGAATCTAGTTGTCATTCTAGATGGTGCTGAGAACATGCGAATCAGGAATCGTCGTTTCATGAAACATGATTCATTCTCCGAGCGTTTGCTGAGGAACCTGAAAGAGAGAGGTCCTCTGATACTAACGCTTGAGCATCCAGCTGACATGGCTCCAGGAGCTATTGGTGTTTTAGCGGCTTGTGTTTCTCTGAGAATTAGGGAATCTGTCGATATCAAGATCATTGCAGATTTACTCGGTTTGAGCGTTATGACAACTGGGATGCATACCAAGGCACGCATCTCACCTCGGGAGTCGTCATATCTGAGAATTATGGATGACCAAACAGCCCTCCTGGTACATGATGGAACAGAAACGTGTCAACCAATTCAACTGGGCAAAGCACCGGACTTTGCCATGAGGGAGACTGCTCAAGACATGTCACAACGTATTGATCAGCTAGTCCCATCAGAAACCCAAGAGAGACCAACTCATGACCGAACACTGCTGGACATGGTTGCAGCAGGAAACACAGATCTCGCAGTGAGAGTTCTCAAACTCCTTGAACGATATGAACCACTCACTGAAGAAGCTGTTCGAAGGTTTGTTGTTGCCAACGGTGCTGAGAAAAATCCGGATATTGAAGGTGTGCTTGCTAGGTTAGAACATGCTAGTATGATCCTTCGAGGACATGAAAGTCACAGCGGTGTATCTTATTCCAATTTCAGAATCACAATGAAAGGAAGTATGACTCTAAGACAGACCGAGGAAGTGGTAGGTGCTAGTGGATGATGGCTGTAGCTGATGTATCCTCAAAAGTCGAGGAAATCATAGGTAAAGCAGGAATCAAGCCTAGAGGAGTCCAGAACCTAGCTATCGACAAGGGTCTCCTTCAGGGTAAGAGCATCATGGTTTCTAGTCCTACAGGTTCTGGGAAGACACTAGTTGGGGAGATGGCTTTACTCCGTGCAGTGACTGCTGGAGAAAAAGGGATGTTTCTTGTCCCGCTCCGAGCTCTGGCAGTGCAGGTTAGCCAAATCCTCAAGGACCGCTACGAAGTATTCGGTGTAGTGGTCGGTCTCAGCACTGGTGATTTTCAGAACTCGGGAGAGGACCTTGCTGAGAATGACATCTTAGTCACAACCTATGAGAGGGCAGACTCCCTTCTACGCCGAAACGCTAGCTGGATCAATGAGTTAGGAACTGTAGTGATTGATGAGATTCAGACCCTAGCTGATGCTGGAAGAGGAGCTCGTCTGGAAAGTTTCATTGTAAGAATGAGAAGACAACTATCGAATCTCCAAATCATTGCTCTCTCTGCTACTGTTGGTTCTCCTGAAAAGTTGGCAGAATGGATGGACTGTGAGCTTGTAGAGTCAGATGATCGCCCAGTTTCCTTAGTGAGTAAGGTGATGGTTGTTGCTAACAAGAACCGAAGTCTCAAGAAATTGGTAATGACCACTGTCCAGGGTGATGGTCAATCAATCGTGTTCAACCGGACACGAAGAGAAGCAGAAGCTCAAGCTATTAGACTCGCTGAGGATGTGGGTAGACAGTTCACATCAACAGAGAAGGATCGATTGGATCTGGAACTTAAGTCCCTTGAGAATATCAATGTCAACATACCTTCGGACATTAGAGCATTACTACACGACGGTACCGCATACCATCACGCAGGGCTGGACTACCAGACTCGAAGACTCGTTGAGCGCCTTTTCAATCAGGGTCTCATCAGGGTAATCTCTGCGACTTCTACTCTTGCTGCAGGGATGGATTTACCAGCACGGACAGTAGTCCTATCAAATACAAAAGCTCCTCAGAATCATCGAATTTTCCTTTCTGCGAATCGTGTGCACCAGATGCTGGGTCGAGCTGGCAGACCTGGCCGTGATAAGGTTGGGTTTGGAATAATCCTTGCTGGGAGTGCAGGAGAAGCTGACAAGATCAAGAATCGTTACTTCGATGTAATGACAGACCAAGAAACAGGGAAGGAGTCACTCACACCAAAACATGACTCAATCTCCAGTGTTTTAGGTGAATCAAGTTCGTTGTCTGAACAACTTCTTGTAATTCTGGATATGCTATCATCAGCTACAATGGAGGAGATTGAGAATGGAATCTTGGGTGAATCATTTCTGGTGCACAGTGCTATCAGAAACTCCAAATCACCTATGAGAGTTCTTCAACTAGGTGAAATCACTGCAGAGGCCGCCATTGAACGTCACGCGCTTACAGACACAATTCACTCAGCCCGTAAGGGAGTCCTTGGTGCTACAAAAATCAGAGAGCAGCATGAGGCGGTGATTGGAGGGATAGTAACTGGCTACGGTGGTGGACAGTATACGTGTAGATTCTCTGCAAGACTCGCACAATCAGAAACCACTGAGGGACCAATGTGCTCTTGTGGTCGTCCACTGGATGAGGATGGCATTCTGTGTCATCACTTGGTAGCTTTAGGAATGACGGCTTCACGGGAGCTTGGAACACTTGCAGACTATGTGATTCCCCTGTCACTGTCAGAGACCTCGCCTCTTGCACTGTTGATTAGGCTTGGTCTTGTCGAGGGGGATGTTGATGGCAAACTAAAGCCGACCAAACTTGGGAGGACTGTGAATAGGTTATACTTGAGTATCCCTACGGTTAGGGAATTACTCGCAATACTTCCAACGACGGAGGACAACACACAGTTACTGTGGCTACTTCGTCATCTTGTATCTCTTGAAAGTGGAAGTACTCTGGATGATTCATTTGAACATATGATGGCTGCGTTAGCTTCTACTGACATTTCAGTCAGGCAGCTAGCAGACAAGATCGGAATTAGTATGGGCGACATGCACGGCTTGCTTGAATCTTCTAGATGGATTCTTCACTCAGTATCGATTATTGCTGAGCTGGGGGGTCTCTCAAAGATCCTTGGAATGTCGCGGAGTCTCTTAGAGGCTCTTGAAAGTCGATTCAGTGAAAGTGGGGGAGAAGAGGAATGACGATGGAGGCGCAGGTTAGATGAGTTTAGCAAAGGGAGAGGAGAAGGTAACTGAAGGTGAAGACCTTGATCAGGCACCTTCGATAAGAGAGAAGAAGAAACACGACATATCTGATGCATTGGAGGTTACAGGTCACTTCACAATGAGATATCCTAATGGTTTGACACTGGGCGTTAGATTAGAGTCAATACCAGGGACTCGTGGTGTTCACGTGGACGTTGTCTACGTGCTAGACCTTAGAGAGGCTGAGTTTGGGAAAAGCGGTCTGGCAATGCGGGCTGCCGTCCTTGAGAGTATCAACAGGTCACTACCCCGTGTTTTGGGTGACGTGGGGCTAGAGGAGTTCATGAATGAGCAGACTGTGTTGACTCCGTGGGGACGAGTTCGCCTACCTCTGCTTCGAGGATCATCAGGGAAGACTGAGTCACTCATGCATGAGACACGAACTGTCTATGTCATAACTGAAGGAACAAAACCGACGATGGACCTAACCTGGCTCACTGATACAGGACGGGTGGTGACACCCGAAGAGTTTGTTCTGATTCGCAGGAGTGATGCTCGCTCGACCCTTCCAAACCTGAAGAAGAATATACTCACGAACAAGTGGGCACTCCTAGAGAATGGACTAACTAGGGGATGGTTTGGTGTTCTCGCACTTGCAGGTCTGATTATAGGAGTGGCTACAAGTTTCTCAGTACTTATGGTTGGTTCCGGATCATTGATTATCCCGCTTCTAGTAAGCGCCCTATCTGGACTTATTGGAGGCTGGCTGCTTCAGACATCACGAAATTCAATCAACGGCTTTGTCACAAATCTCTCAGAGGAACAGAAAGTGCTTGATAGACTGGGGGATGCTGATAGAATCTCACAATCCATCATCGAGAACGAAGACAAGCTAATCCTCATTGGTGATCTGAACTTCGTGGTTTCCCCATTGATTGCCACAGCAGGTCGCGCTCTCGAGGAGGATGATGTCGATGCTGCAGTAGGCGCAGCATGCTCGGTCCTTGATGAGTGTGTCAGACTAGCTCCCCTTGGGAGTGATTCGGGCTCAGGTTCTATGAGGTCCGCGGATGTTGGACTTCGAAAGTTCTTAGGACTATTCGAAGACCTAGGTGGAGTTGAGGAAGAGGAAGCTCTTGCTCTAGCATATGTTGGGCTAACAGGACATGTGACAAAGACAATCACATTCACCGAGGCTGTTGAACATCTCACGCAGCTGAACAATGCTCTCTATCACATTGGTGCGCTGCGACCAGACATCAAGGAGTCAATCGATGACCACCTCAACAATCGTGCGATGAAGGAAACGGTTGAGGAGATTGACAAGGAGATTGCATCTGAGGATGTGGAGATTCCAGACCCTGAGCAACAATCTGACCCAGTTGAAGTCGTAGAGGTTGAGTCAACCTCAAAGGATGAAGCAGAGGAAGATGATGAAATTCACGACATGATACTTCATGCTTCTGTAGAGACCCCCGCTACCAATGAGGCTTCAGACCAATCAAGTGAACCGGAGATGAACATTACAGGGGCTGATGTGGTTACTGCAAGGACAAGGAAACAGAAGAAGAAGGTCCAGGACACTCAACAGCTCTCTCTGTTGGATGAGATTGAACTCGCTGAATCCAAAGGAGATTCCGAGGAGGAGCGTGGTTCTGCAAGTGTCTAAGATTACCCTTGCAGAAACTCTAGCATTGGATGGTCTTATTCATCTCTGGGGAGATGCAGGTTCAGGAAAGACACTCTTTGCCTGCTCAATCGCATCAGAGGTAACTCGGTATTCCAAGGTTGAATGGATCAATACTGATGCGAAGCAGAGTTTCATACCGTTTCTAAAAAGAATTATAGGTTCTGTAGGTGGGTCAATCCAAAATGTGTCAGTGACTATGGCTAGTGATAGACATGAGGTTCGAGACCTAATTCTAGGTCTCTCGGGTTCTCTCCTTGATGGAGTGTCACTCATCGTGATTGACTCGATTACACGGTTACTCGACATGGCTCGAGAAGATCCAATACTATGGGGTAGAGATCTGTTCGAAGAGGCTCTACCAACACTCGCAGGGATTGTGGATGAAAAAGGAGTTACTATCATTCTCACAAGTGAAAGTCGCTCCATGAACGAGTTAGGTAATCTTGCAGTTCATCATCGTACTATCAAGAAATGGGTTGACCATGACATTGTGCTTGTCAGAAATGCATTGGAAGACTCAACTCGAATAATGAGAGTGATAGATGGTCCTGAAGACCAGGAACAAATTGGTACACTACGCCTGATGGAAGATGGAATCCCCAGAGTACATCCACAGAAATCTAGAGTTTCAGAACCAGTTGGAGGTCATAGTTAGTGTTTGGGAAGAGTATCATCAAACTGATTGGGCTGATATTTGCTGGAGCAATTGCCCTCGCTGGGGGTGCTGAACTCCTGGCCTCAGTGGTAGGAGTAGTTCTCGCTTTCAGGTCTGGAAATCCGTTTCCGCTTGTACTCGTGGGTGTCGTCACCATCGTACTTCTGAGAGTCGTCAAGAGGCAAACGGAAGAGACCCCTGTAAAGATGATACTAAACATCGTTGCATATGCAGCCACTGGCTATCTAGTCGTTGTTGCCTTTGTTATTGCGCTACCTTATGGCCTGGTGGCATCCATAGCAACTGCAATTACAACATCTGTAGTCATATCCTTCATTGGAGACCCCTCTTCTTTGATGACTCAGATTCAGGATTACATCCCTTCAACGTTTGGTGGGTCAATCAACGGTCTCTCCAAGAGGGTTGTACAGACCGGAGATGGTTCATCATTCACAGTCAATTCCTCAAACAGTGTCATTGTCATTAACTCAGATCATCGCGACAAAGTGGTCGAACTAATACGCGACCGTTCATTGTTGCCTATTTCATTAACTCATTTCGAGGACCTTGACGTCCTATTCATTTCGAGAGAACGAAACCGCACTATGTTTGAAAGAGTCAATTCTCTTCTGAAGTCTTATGGTATTGAGACAATGGGACCTGCTCCCGCCCTTCTTGCTGAGGCTGTTCAGATGCTTCCTATAATTGATGAACAAAATGGGCTATTGATGAAGGAGTATAGAATAGTGAGAGATGAGAAAACAATCCAAGATCTATTGTCACTATGGCCAGCTCGAATGACCATCTTCCCTACAGAGTGGGGTTTGATGGCTCTGGTGCCAGATATGGAAGTCATAGGTTTCAGTGTTGAACCGCTGAAACATGGATGCGAGTCTGAAGTACTCCTTCATCGCGACTTCACAAGTATTGGGGAGGGTAAGGAATCTGTTGAGAGTGCCGCTTGAAGCCCTGGATATAACTACTGAATCTCTGATTCGTTTCACTCCACGTGTACTCGAACAATCATTCGGAAGCATTGTGCTTCCTCGTCAGATCAGTTTGCTACATAGCTCTGAACGAGCACCTCTAAGTATTGTCGCTCATGGCGTCGCAGTGTCTGCAGCTAGGTCTCTTCCAGAAGCGAAATGTGTATTCCTGGATTCAGGAACCAACTACAGTCCAACTTTGGCGAGAACTATCTGTTCCCCAACCGATGATACTGCAGAGGTCCTGAGCCGCATAATCGTAGGACAGGTCATGGGACTCTCTGATATTGAGGAAATGATGGGGATGCTCACAGAGTTGGACAATATCTCCGTGCTAGTCCTAGACAGTCTTACTGGTTCATTGAATCTGACTGGTGCCCCAGGAACAAAGGGCCGCCAGAGAGAACTCTTTCATACTCTTGAAACTATAAGAAAAGCGGTCAACAAGTTTGATGCTCATGCGCTCATCACTGACCATTCTTCTAGAAATTGGATATCCGGAGAGCCCACACCCATTGGAGGGAATGTGCTCTCGCACGCGGTTGATAGTGTTGTACGAATAGATCGACTGAGAACAAATGAGAACCTGATTCGTATACTCACAGAGAGATGCGCAGCAACCCAGAATCCACCCAGTATCATTGTCAGAGCTGACTCAAAGGGAATCCGGAGCATGAAGTGAGGCGATTGCGATATGGGTGTGAAGAACTGGAATGATAGTATAGTCCCGTGGCGTTGGACTGGACTTGAAGAAATAAGTCCTGGAACAGTGGCAATAGATGTTCCTAATTACCTCACAAGACGTCTCGTAGTCATGAAGACAACCAAGGCACCCGATGGCAGATTACCCCTCACCCATGTTGGGACCTTTCTGAGTCTAATCAGATCAACACTGAGTGTTCACATATTGCCAGTCATGATTTTTGATGGTCCCCCCGAGTCAAGAAAACGTAAACCCAATCCTGAACTCATCCAAACTGCACATAATTTGTACAAACAGTTTGTCAGAGAAGGAGACCCATACAATGAGGAGATCGCCGAAGCTCTATGGAAGAGTAGGGCAGTAAGAATGTACTTCGCTGCTGAACACATAAGAGCCCTCTCACGTATAATTGGTGTCCCAATTATTACCGCACCATCAGAGGCGGAGATGATGGCCGCAGCAATGTGCAGGGACAATCTTGTGGATACTGTGGTTTCTAATGATGTGGATGCACTTCTCTTCGGAAGCCCCCATGTTTCAAAACAACTTCAGGTGTCAAATGGCCGGATACTCAGAGCTAAACTGGAAGAGTTAGAAATACAAATGGAGCTAGATCTTGAGCGATTAAGAGACCTTGCAGTCTTATGCGGCTGTGATTTTCATGAGGGCCTTAAAGGAGTCGGACCTCGCAAAGGGGCAATACTGCTTCAAAGACATGGAGGTCTCTCTGAGGTTCTTAAAGCCAAGGGAATTCCTCATGCAAAACGCGAGGAGTTCATTTTGGCCCGTGAAGTTTTTGATGAACCTTCTTACCTATCAACGGATAGCATTGAACTAAGATTGAACCCTCCAATTGTGCCTAAACTTACCCGTTCCCTTCAAATGTTAATGTCGGAAGCTGCTGCTGAAACTTCAGTGGAGAAGATACTAAAACTATGGAAAGGATTTGGTACTCGCCAGTCATCTCTTGAGCAATGGATATGATCTCATTTTTCCCATGGGTCGATGAACCCATTCTCGTGAGACAGTCTTTGAAGGGCTGTCATGTGGTATGTCTTGTAGGATCTCAGTCTCGCTGTAAATGACCGAGTAGTGATTCGATCCTTCTTACTTCCTTCCGACAGTTTCTCTCGTATAACACCTCCCACAACATCCGTTTTGTAGGCTGGTAATCGAATGTTCGCGACCATGTTTGTTGACTTGTCAGTGAATACCCGGACATAGGGAATTCGGGAGGTCATCCAATCGATGAACGATTCTCTTGACCGGTGTTCCTTGAACTCACCTACAACTAGCATTCCTTCAGGTAATCCACAGTACTCAAGTGCAGGAACATAAAGTAACCGCAATATCTTTTCATCAAGCATTTTTCTCAGATAACGTCGGGCAGTTCTTGGAACAAAGCCCATTCTTTCCATCATCCACATCCGAGATGCGCGCAGTCCTCGGAATGCTAAGGTTGGCCCAAGGAGATCAATTTGCCTATTTGTCAGTTTACTGTGAGCCCCTTTGTCATACTGGGTTTCACGCAGCAACCATGATGAGGTTCTCCCTGGTCTTCTAGAAGCCGGTTTCCATGGTTCAAGCTTCCATGTCTTGTTCTTCTTATCGTAGAGGTCCATTCTCATAGAAATGAGTTCAGAGTCGACAGTCATCTGTATGGAATTGGGAGGTAATGCTCCCGAAGGTCCTTGACTTATCTCAGGCTCTAAATGGACTGTGCAACCTTCGTGACTCGATTCAGAAAGGACCATCTTTTCGAGATGTCCATCACTAAGCACAATTGGTTTCTGCCTCTCTGTGAAGATGAACCTATACCTAAGACCCAACTTTGTCATGGATGGGATGAATCTCTCTGTGAGAATCATTTCCAAACGTTGTAATGTATAGTGGGACATTCTCCTTTTGGTGTCAATCACCTGTTCAATTTCAGACGCAGAGGGTCGTCCAGCTCTTTCACAGTCTGATAGATACTCACATACTTTGACAAGAGGTTCATAATCGAGAATATTCAGGTTCCCACGAAACATCGTCAGCATTGATTCATGCCCAGAGGATGAAGGCCCGTCAGGACGCAGAACATGTATGTTCCACTGCGTCAGTGTCATACGTTGGAGGTCGGCTTCATCGAGAGAGACCGACCCCGCTCCCTTTCTGTTCCTAATTTCCTCTATGATTTCTGTGGCTATCTTCTGGCGAGTCTTATCAACAATCCGCTTTGCTGAGTCTTTCTCAACCTTGAGAGACCTCACCCATCGGTCAATGATGTACGACAAGGGATCTTGGGGTGCTAATGCACTGTCAATTGAGGGGTTCTGGACAAGTATCTTTTTGATGGATTCCTTTGTCTTTTCCATGTCCTCAATGACGTCATCCGGCTTGTTCTCAGATAGTAATGAATCATAGATTTTCTGAAGACCTAATATTCGATGTTCCTCAACCTTCATAGACCAAAGAGGCAGGAGCCACGGATTCTCTCCTCCAATAAGGCGTGATACAATATTGATTGTGAAGAGTGCGGCAGACAATGAATCGAGACCTTCCGGAACTAATGGCCATTCAATGTCCTTAGGTGTGTCTTCCAGAACAAACCTCGAGAAGACATAGGACAGAGTATCAACCTCTGTGCGACTAAGATTCTTCGGAAAGAGTGATTCAACCTGTTCCTGGATGGTTTGACCCAATGGAATCAGAGGTCTCATTTTGGTAGTGACTTTATCAGTGACCTCCTCATGTCCGAGTGCTCTGTTGATTGCAACTCCTGTACTGGGTTCATTAGGAAGAGGTTGTAGACCAAATGTACTCTCGAAAAGCGTTTCATCTAGTTCAGCTGTTTCTACCTTCCACGCTGATGAATCAGCTATGAGGTTTCGAAGGATGGTGAGATCTTCAACCATTCGTCCTTTTCGCAGCCAGTCAACTGTAACAATCGCTCTCTTTCCCATCTTCATCACTTGATAGAGACGGCTCCACTTATCATTATAGGATACATAGCTTAGGAGCTTATTAGCATAGGGCAACACAATATTGCATGAGACACAATCAGCTAATCTTGGAGTTCTCATCTTCAATACCTGATTACTCTACTCCTTCCCTTCAAGAAACCCTGACTGAGAGTCTCTGGGACACAGCAAAAGATGAAACACTTCATATCATTCTACGTGAGCCTTCTCTACTCGAGCTTGCTAGACGTCAGGAACCTGGGGTTCTCTCATACTGTGACAAGCTACTAATCTCTGATGACCAAGAGTGCTGGTTCTCTGCTTTGAGGGCGTTGGAGGCATTGAACACCTACGATGCTGTTCAGAGGCTGCTTGTTGTCTGTGGTTATTCCGGGACTGGGGACAGGAAGGTTGTCATGCATGTTCTGGCTCGAGTACTGACATCATCTCATCGTGAGGGATTTCGAAGGATTCTTCGTTCGATGATCTCACCAGGTACACTGGATGTGACAGGATGGAGTACTACAGCTCTTCGTGTTCTCAAGGCGGTGTGTATCGAACAGGGAATCGATGTGGAGACTTCCATTCACTCACTGGCTCTTTCATTCAAGTATCCAGAAACCGACCAAAAAGATACAACATCGGTGCACATTCGACCACAAGAAAAACGAAAAAAGCGCTCATAGGCCTTCTTTTCTTCATTAGTCCACTCCAAGACCTATTTTAGTGACCGCTGAAACTATTTAGTCTTAAAAATCCCCCTATTTTTCTATCATCCTTTATCGGCATCCAAAGCAATTGCTTTCTGTATTTGTTTCGAGAGTATGATTAGGACTGGAAAATGGAAGAGAAAAGGAAAGCCAAGGAGGTCTGGTGATGCAGACCCAGGCCGACGTACTCGCACTACTGGCGACGAACCTGGTCTTCTCAGTGAAGATCGCGCCGCTAGTGGTAGTAGTGGCAACGCTAGTCAGGTCCGCGCTCTTGTTAACCGGGAGGAAGAGGGCTTTTGTATCGTGGACGCGGAACACAATCCTGTCTTTTGCAACGATAATATTCCTGCCTGGCATGCTTGTGAACACGGCAGTCCGATATGGTGTCTGCTCTTTGTTCGGCATCGATTTGGAAGGTATCGGTGGCGGAAGCACATATGCAGAGCTAAACCTTTTCCTGAAAGTGGACCGGCCACCGAAGGTTGCAGTTCTTGTCTCCGCACTCTATGTGAGTACAGTAGCATCAGTGTTCATCGGCTTCACCCTTCTCTTCCTGCCAGTGGTGCTTCTGTTGGGATCCCCAATAGTAATTCTGTGCTGGTACATGGCATTGTGCGTGTTGTTCAACAGCTCGCTGAGAGGTGGAGATGTCCAGCTCCTAGGGGCGGCTCTTCAGAAGCATCCTGGCCGAGGGATGGCTGAGCTCCTCATTGCTCTGGCAGTCCTCATAGTGTTCTATGCATTTGTTGGGGTGGGACTATGAACAAGATCCCCGCTATGCTGACAACAATATCCCGGGTCGGACCGATTTACCCACACCCCTGTGCTACAAGTCTTTCAGGTCTGTTCTCTTGCCAATCCCCTGACCTGTATTCCGAAGAGGTTCGACCCGTGGGACACCCTTCAAAGTTATGGGAGGACCAACTATAATGAGACGTGCACTACTAATACTAATCATTGCTTGCATGCTACTTGTGACTCCGATGGACACAACAAACCCAAGGGGGTATCTTGAAAACCAGATAGACCTTACACCTCTAGATGACCCTGCACTCTCTTCAGACCCCGGCATCTTGTTTGATGGGTTTCCGTATGTCGTGCTTGAGATGTCTGGCGGGGATATATCTAAGCATGGAACCGCTTGGTCACAACTCCTGAACTCCTCAGGGATAGTGAGTAGGGTTATCGATGTGAGTGCAGTCACTGTAAATCCTGACATACTTGATGGAGTATCAGTCATCGTTGTTGATGCAAGTGTTGGCTCCGGTGGTGGGACAATGGTCTCCGAGACAGTGATTGACATACTCATTCAGAAGGACATTAGCCTGATCCTCACAGGGCGTTCAGCATGGGTGCTTCACAGATTGAGAGGAGAAGGTCCGCCCTCTCTGACCGCTCCTGCAACAGAAGTTTTTCTTCCTACTGCAGAGTATGCGGGAGCGGTCTTCATGTCATCCCCGGTTCCTCTGACATTAGGCTCTCAGCTTACTACTGAAACTGGAGTCAGCCTTCCAATAGATAAGACTCAGACAGAAATGTCCAGACTGGTTGATCTGACCGGAGCCTCAGCCTCAAGTATTGCTACGTTACGGTTTGATTCCTATCCTCTTGATGTGTTCCTCTTCTCAGCAGAGAACCCGACGCTTTTGACAGGAACTGGTCAGGGTCTCTTGCAGAACACTATTGCATTCTCATTAGCTCTAGGGGAAACAGAGACTGCTAATGCATTGGCTGACCTCCAAGCGCTAGAAGGGTCTCTTCTTCCTGGGGGTTTCAAGTACCTTCACGAGCCAACCATCGCAGAGGCCTACTATGCAGCCTATTCTGCAAATTCACTCCTTACAGGCACATCATGGAGCAGTTGGGTTTCTCAGAAAAGTGCTCTTGTTCAGAGTGTATTAGAAACCCTCTCAGTCGATTTTGGTTCTGAAACTGGTTTCATGACCTCTGTGAGTGATGGCATCATCAACTGTCGAAGCACCGCTCAAGGACTTTGGTTGATTGAGACCATGGGCTTGACTAGCACATTCAATGTTCCTGAGATCGTATCATACCTCTGCTCACGTCAGGATGTTGGTGGAGGATTCGAGAACAGTATAACATCAACTTATCATGTTATAGAGGCTCTATATCATTCTGGAAATCTTGGGTCCATCAACACAGTAGACTTGGAGAATTGGTTAAGGTCTCTTGTAATCGATGGAGGTAAAACCTCGGATCCCGATCTATGGGGAGCAATCGGTGCAAATCCAACCAGTCTCTCACCAACAAATGATTATGCAGTCAAATACCTGAGGTCTTTACAATTCATTGGCAAGGCTCACCCGGACCCAGCAAAGCTCACAAGCTGGACTCTTACTCGGACCTCCAATGGTGATGGCTCATTCCGAAATTCACACAATCCGGATGAAGAGGCAATCACAGGCACAGCGTCAGCCCTGGCATCAATGCAGATTTTGGGTACGTTAAGTATCAGTAACAAGACCAGCGGACTCTCTTGGTTCTCGACTAACCAGCTCGACTCAGGCGGATTTGGAATGAAGCCTAAGATATCTGACCTTGTCGCAAAGACCCGAGAGACCAGTCGAGTGGCTGGTTGTCTTGATGATCTCAGCGAGACCGGAGGGGGGCTTGCAAGCGGCATCATGTCCTATATTACAACGATAACCACTGATGTCGGATTCGAAACCATGGACGTGCTTCCCTCATTGATGTGGAGCAGTTGGATCCTTAGTGCCTGTAGACTGGCACATGCTTCGTCTTCTATGGACCTTTATCTCTCGGCAGAGTATCTTGAGGATTTTGAGAAGCTGAATATGTTTCCCCTCTGGGACAACATCACCACTATCAATCCTCCAGAGTATGGTATGAATCAATATAGGACAATGAGTGTATGGACCCAGTTCTTTGGTACCTCAATGGCGAACTCCCTAGGTCTTGGCCTCTCTACAGGAGTGGTCTCTGAGGTGACACTGTTCCTCTCGCAGGCCCAGTGGGTCACAGGACACTACCGACCGAGTTCGATGAGTGGAACGGCTCATATGCAACACTCTGTTGCAGCGGTAGAGACTCTGTTCCTACTAGATGAACTTGACACAATACCATACAGATCCACTCTCGAGTCTGCAATTCTTTCTGAATATTCATCTGGTTCATGGGACACAACAGGTTGGACACTAGAACCATTTACAGGAAGTCAGGAAGCAATTGACTTTCTCTCAACAAGAGCTGCACTTCGGTTAGAAATTGTATCAACAGCAATGGCTTCCGAAATCACCGCAGCAATTGAAGCTCGTGTCCAGTACACAGACCTCTTGGCGCTGAGCTATGACGTAGCAACACTTTCTCTCCTAAACTCCTCAGCGTTCTTCACGGATTTAGAATCAATAGATCGTTCTCAAGTCCTCAGCGCCTTGGGGGCACATTTTGCTGATGGATGGTACAACTCCACGACTTTGCGGCAACCCATTTTCACCGAGTCAGTTCTGAAAATGGTTTCAATCCTCGGACTGAGAAGTAGTATGATTGATGTTCCTGGGAACATGGTCATAGTTTCTTCAAGTGGGACAACCGCTCCAGGAGCTGATCTACCGGTTTCAATCACAATAACATCTGCTACATCAAGTCACTCGGTTTTGGTTCACTCCTTTGGAGAGTGGCACCTCTTCACCAACGTGGCTAACTCTGACACACTCATGGTACCGATTCCATCGAGCACAGACATACTTGGCCCAGCTGACATTGCAGTCAGTGTTGTTGATTGGGGTGTTTCAAGAGCTTTTGATTCACTCGCTGTGAATGTTCAGGGGACAATAGTAGGGTCTCTGGACCTGGAAACCTCTACAGTCAAGATAGGAGAGAATGTCAATGGTACTGTATCCTGGTCTCTTACAGGAGGTGTTGATGCTGGAGAGTCACAGGTGACAATAAGACTTGGAGTACAGGAGTGGACCTATGATGAGACCTCACCCTTCTGGTTCTCAGTTCCAACCGTAGGGTTTGATGCAGGGACATACCCCCTGACGGTGACAGTTGAAAGACCCTTCTGTGCACAGCTAACTATAGTAGATGAGGTTGTAGTTGCACAGCCAAATCCAACATACATCTCCTCATCTTCCAGTTTCAGTGGATCTGTCGGTGAGGAGATTCTGATAGACTGGTCACTTCACTTCTCAACAAACTCCAGCCAGATAGCGGGTCAAGAAGTAACGCTTACAATCAGGGACTCTCTGGATTCAGCAGTTTTCACTGATGTGGACGTTTCCGAGATTGGTGGGAATTCATTCTCCTGGACCCCCACTGGCAGAGATATCTATACATTCGCACTGGTCTTCTCTGGTAATCACTCTCTTGAGGACAGTCAGTCCACCGGTGAGATAATAGTTTCAGAGCACACATCGTTCTCTTGGAGTGGTTCTGGGACAGAGTTTCAATATACTCAGGTTTCCTTTGATGTTCTTTTTGAAACCACAGGTGGAGAGGTGCTCTCAGGTCATACAGTCCATGTGATGGTGACTGCACCTTCATTGAGCGTGGTGGTCGATTCAGACCTGACTACTAATTCCACAGGGTTTGTAACTGTGACGCTGACATTATCGGAGAACGGAGTATACCTGCTTCAGGCAAACTATGCAGGTTCAGGACTTCTCCTTAGTACAACTGACTCTGAGTCATTGACATCCTGGTCATCTAGTGACCTCCAGATTGGAGGAGTTGGAGCTGAGGTGGATGTGGGTGAAACATGTTCACTCTGGGCACAGCTTAGTGATTCACAACTAGATCCTATTCAGGGACAATCTGTTACCCTGAGGGTCATTCTTCTACCGTCGACAATTATCGTCGAACAGACACTCATAACAGACTCCTCGGGGGAGGTCTCTCTCGTATGGATAGCTAACTCTGTGGGAACCTACAGATTCGAGTCGTCATATAGCGGGACACTCTCAAGAGGCGCTGTATCAGACCAGATTGATTTTGAAGTTCTGATACCAGTGACACTTAGCATCACTGTGAGTGCAGATTCAGAGGTCGGTTCTGCAAATTGGATTGAGGTGAGTGCTACGGACCATTTGGCCGCTCCAATTTCGGGATTGTCGATTGCAATTGAGGTTCGAGGTCCAGGAGATGAACTCCTCTTCACTGACTCAATTGTGACTTCAGGCAGCTCTGTGTCTATATCTTGGACACCTAGCATGAGAGGGACCAATAGTATCATTGTCACCTCAGTCAAGCAACTCTGGTATCAGAGTGCCATGTTAGTTGTCCCAGAGGATGTCTTCGAAACCCCGTCAATCTCGATAGCACTACCCTCCAATGCGGTTGCTCCAACAATGCGGAATTTGGTCGTTTCAGTATTTGACAACAGTCTATCTCCCATCGAAGGGGCTTCTGTTCATTGTGTTGTCACCCTTAATGGTAGCACCATACATGATGCCTATCATGCTACTACATTGGATGGTACAATAGTGCTCAACCTAGATTTTGATACACCAGGCAATTTGCAGTTTGATGCCTATCTAGCTTCACAGGGTTGGCTGCTAGAGACCTCAGCTCAGGAATCAGCTACGGTCTATGCTGCAACCTCATTGAATATCACAACTCCCGGACAACCTGTGGAACAGGGCTCTATTGTCGGCGTTGTCATCACACTCCTTGATTGGAGTGGTTCACCCTTGACAGGTTCTCACATGGACATTGTCATCACATGGAGCAATGGTTCGGTCCTCACATACATGTCTCAGACGACAGATGAGTTAGGTAAATGTACTCTTGCCCAGCAGTTCCTGGATGTTGGCGACTTTGTCATCAATGCAACATATGCAGGTTATGGACTCAATGACTCTGCGACTGATTCGGTTCCACAACGCGTCCACGTCACACCAATCATAGAAGTAATTCATGATCCAAGTTGCATAGTGGGCGATTCTTTTGAGATTCAAATTGGGTACATCGATGCCCTTGGTGACTATATGTCCGGTCGCACTATTTCAGTGACGATCGAGCAGAGTGGGTCGATCGTCTTTGAAACAACGGTCCCATCAATGTCAGGTTTAGTCAGTATATACTGGGATCCCACTGAGGGAGGTCTCGCAACAATCACAGTTCTACATTCAGGTGATGTCTATGTCCTCACAAACTCTACATCCAAAACAGCCTCGGTCATGGAGCATGTGACTGGGCAACTCTGGCTCACCCCGTCACAGATCGACCTGTTCGACTCGACGACTCTCGTGTACAATCTGACCTGCGGTCTAAGAGTGGGGATAACCATTCATTTCGAAGTGCTGGGCATGGATTTGGTCCCTGTTTGGAGTGCAGACATTGTCACTAATTCATCAGGCATTGCGTCAGTGATCTATACAGCATTAGAGAGTCACGGAGTGCTAAGAGTGAATTCAGGTCCGACTCCTGAACAATTCCTCATTGGAGGGGACATCCAAGAGTTACTGGTGGTAATGACTGACTGCGTCATCTCGACAGGTCTTGAACCAAGCCCACCGACAGCTGATACACTGACGAACATCACGATATGGATCGAAGATGAATTAGGAGTATCCATTGATGGGCTAACTGTGACAGTCTCAGTCTTTGATCCCTTCGGGGAGCAAGTCAAGCTTGGTTACTTCACCTTGTCAATATCCGTGACTGTGGATGAGGGGACGGCGATAGTTGAGTTCACTCCAGAAATGGTGGGGCTGTATACACTCATTGTGTCGTCCAACGGTGCCGCATCAGTGCATAATTTCGTGGACACCTCGTACCACACACTCTACTCTGACACTCAGCTATACACAACGGTTTCGACTCATGAGCTCGAGGTTGGACAGGATCTCATGGTTGTCGCTCTATTGACAGACCATTCAGGCAATCCGTTGGTTGGAAGAAACGTGACACTCATAGTTGATGGTCCAGGAGCCAACTTCATTGGACCCATCGACCTTATCACGAATGCGACAGGTCAAATCCTGTGGAGCTCGACTCTGGATGATGAAGGTCTTTGGACCCTTGATATATCATTCAATGGTCTTGGCGTGTATCTTCCAGTCAGTACATCTGATGATATCAACGTGAGATACGGGACAGTTGTTGAGCTCTCTCTTATTGGCACTGGGGATGTCATAGCTGGGACAACTCCAGCATCCCTGTCTATTCTTCTCAAAGACACTGGAGGGACCCCCCTAGAGGGTTTCACAGTGTACTATGAGGTTCATCATGAGACCCTTGGACTAGTCCTTGAGGGTGACCTTATACAAACAGGAACTGACCCAATGGTCCTGAACATCACACTGGACAGAATGGGTAATTATACGATTATTGTTTCCTTCGCAGGGACAACTCACTATCACGCCTCCAACGCAGCCCTTCAGTTGTGGGTGCTTGGGAGGACGGAGGTTTCTGCAGACATGCCAGGTGAGATTGACAGGGCATTATGGTCTCTAATTCCTATCAGTATCATCGATGAGATGTCTACCCCCATTGCATTCTCAGAACTTGGAATCCTCCTTGAACTTGTTGGACCAGATGGTTCAGTCAACCTTACTGACCATCTATCATGGAGTGATATGTCAGTGTCCTTCACTACATTAGGACTTCCAGTTGGCCTTTACACATTTAATGTCACAGTGGAGTGGTCGGGGACCCGGGTCGGTTGTATATCCCTGTTGGAATTCTCTGTTGTGAGCCTGACCCATATCGAGTTCTTAGAGGAGGACCTCACCGGGTTCGTTTCAGAGCCACACTCTATCTCATTCATCCTGCGGGACTCGCTGAATGAGACCGTGATTGATGCCACAGTTTGGGTGAGCATATTCAATCCCTCAGGGCGTGAGATCTATGGTAGCCCTCTGACAGACCGTACAGCTGTCACCTCTGCTGTGGAGGGAAGTGAGGTCTCTTGGAACCCGAATCTCACGGGAGAGTACCGAGTGGTGTTTCTGTTTGAGGGTGATGCCTTCCTGAATGCCACTTCATTTGAGATTGTGATAGTGGTTCGTTACCCAAGCTCACTCACAATCGACATGCCTGAGCTCATGGAGTTTGGAGAGATCATCCCCATCGCGGCAACTCTCAATGGAGCCCTCGGTAGGATATCAGGAGCAACGATAATCATCACAGTAATGCAGGATGGTGTTGTCGAGCGTGAAGAAACCCTGACCACTAACAGTCATGGAGTAGCATCGCTCAATCTGGTGGGACTTCTCTCTGGAACTCACATAGTCACAGCGTCCTTCATAGGCTCGATAACTCAGGCACCTATTTCTGCGGAGGTGACTCTTATGGTCACTCCTGTAGTTGTGTTGGATATCGAACAAACTTCTGACCTCTTCGTAGTACACTACTGTACTGTAAATGTGTCAGTGACTGTATTGGGGACTGCCCCTGGTTGGAATGGAACACTCGAAGCCTGGTTGTCAGAACCTGCTGGAGCACATGTGGATCAGTGGACATTCGATATTGGTGTGTACTCCATCTTGACCATCGGTTTCAATGCTCGAGTTGTGGGTACGTACAATCTCAACGTGACAATCAAAGGACTTCCAGTTATAATTAGCAGGGATTATCCAATGACGGTGACTGTTGTCAATGAAACCCTACATCTGCAGCTTGATGCTGGGACTACTCCACTTCTCGGTGGTTTTGGAATATTGACAGTCATAGGTGTTGTCCTTAGGAGGAAGATGAAAGGAGTTGTGAGCTCCATGCCTGGTGAGTGGAGCGAATAATCACTCTTCAGTACTCTTTGAGGGGAGTCGCACTTGACTTAGAAGACCTGAAACATCATCATCCCAGGATCCATCATCCTTTAGAAGTCGAGAATACAGATTATTCCGATATCCTGCGTATGCGGATATTGGCGCAATCTTCAGAGATATTCCAGTATCATTTGCAGCATCAATCAATTTTGTGATAAGATTGTAATATTCGTCTTCGGGCACTCTTGATACGATGACACAAGAAGTTCCTCCATCTGTAATCCTAACTTGAGTGCTAGGAGTGTGTTTTAGAAATGCACGAGACATGGAGCATATGTTCTCCGATTGACCTTTCGCTATAATACATAGAGACCTCAATTTCTCAGGGATTAGAAAATACTGCAACGCAAATATACCCTGTTTATGCATGTTGTCTAACTCTTGTTTTATTGTTAAATTATCAATTCCATAATACCTAGCATATCGCTCAGTTTCCAAATCGCCCAGAGTCATGCCCCAAGAAATTAAATCGAGGACTTTGACCTGTTTTTGAGAAAGTGGGTAGGTTTTTTTCCCCTTCCATCCACCAAATTCGTTTGTTAGTTGTTTCACACTACGCTTTCGCTCTAATGATTTTATGATTAGGCTTGTTCTGAGATTCCATTTTCTCTCTCTATCATTGTATAGTAGCACATTGACTGATGCCATATCCCAAATAACCAATCGAACAGTTGGGATGATTCTTGATACTCGTTCTAATGCAGATTTAGGCATCACCATTATCTGAATATACTGTGGTTTTTCCGTTCCGTAGCCTAAACGTGCTGACCACACTAGATGCTTATGTGGCCACCTATGAGCACTCCCCACATATATTGCAGGAATTAAGCCGATAGATTCCTTGCTGATATAACCCCTAATGGTTAAACCCTCATTTGCCATTGCGAATCGGGTACTCCAAGCTTTTCTCGAGGTAATGGCTTCATCTCTTGAAACAGGTAGTTCAGTAATGATCTTACCCTTATTCTGAAGAGATGTGATATCTTCCACAACACGTCCAGTCCAATCTGGAAACAGCTCATGTAGTTTCAACAGAACTAAAGTCCATGAGTCTTGTTCTGCAGCTTCTAACTGTGGCCTTTGAGCAAGTTCTATCTGTCCTCTGTCAGCCATGTGTAATATTCGAATGTAGGGTGGGGGTTCAACATTGTCAAGCATGCATTGTACATGATTTCTCACAAGCGAATCATATACGCTGGCAGACCGGTGCTTCATCACAAAATCAATGGGATCCTCTTTCGGGATCTCAGCTCTATCAAGCCATGCTAGAAATGCCATAATCTGTTTTCTTACATTGGGAGAAAATGATTCGGGAACAAGTTGTACAAGTGTTTCTTCCATTGTTTTCCCGATAGTCAAATCAGGTATGGTTACACCCTCGACGAGTTTAGCCAGTGTAGACCACGGTAATGACTTTTCTTTGAGCGTACTGAAAACATCTGATTCGGAAACATCAGCATAGTATATTTCATTGAGAACATCCCAATCTGGATCCATAGATATTATAGAAGATTCATAGGGCTGAATAAATCCGGCATGAAACATTTCCATTGATGTTTTTCCAACTATTGTTAGAAATGATTTATTTTTGCCAATGATTCTTTGAATTGTAAAAACTGATTTAGTTCCAGATTCAACAACATGCGTCAACCAACCACCTGTACTGGGAGGATACATCTGAAAGTCACTAGTTCTAGTCGGAGAGTAATTTAGTTCAACAATAATCTCTGGTTTGACAAGAATTCTACTGCCTGGATCAATCTTTGTCATTTGTGCAAGTCTAGAGCCTTCACTGACACTAAACGTAGCTCCATCAATATCGTCCAGAACATCCCCATTGTTGAGTACAACTACTGGGCCTTCACTCCTATAGTAAAGCATCCCCTGATTGGTATCTCCTTTTCTGGGATGAATTATGATTGGAGATCCACCCATATTCTTGTCAGAGGAGGTTGGCATCTAGTTGGAGTTGGATAATGGTCTTATTTATCCTGCTGCTTATGATTTGCTTGCAGTCAAAAAGGAATAATCAAAAGGGTCGGGTATGGACCATTGAAGTCCATACCGTCAAATTGAGTTAACTATTGTTCACCAAGGCTCAAGAGGAGGCTTGGTTGGCGGGCACTGAATGATGTCCTGCTCAAAAGGAGATTTGAGGCTTTCAATAGTTCTGATAAACCAGTTGTCAATATTGTACTTCATCGGATTTCAAAATCTAATCCGTTCTCGAGTTGGAGAAATCAACACAATTTTCTCTGCTTAATAGAGTGAGAAAAAGTGACACTCTGTCATGATTCTTCTGTAAATTCAGACGATCGATGTACGTGTTTATATGGGATGGGAGCCGACATGATATGCAATAGTGTGAGGAGATATGAGGATTAGATAATCCCACTTCTCGAAATAGATGGAAACTACATTCTAATCAATTAGAGTTCCTTCAATAAATCTGGAAGATGACTCACCAGTCGAACCTGGGTAATTTCATCAATCGAAAATAATTGACTCTCCGGTTTTTCCACTTACCAACTCTGGACTCTTAGTGGTCCTTATCAATCAGTCCTCGGATTAAATTATGTCTTCTATATTCAGGGGCTAAAGACATGATTGAGGGTGCGGAGTTTCTAGTGAAGCAGTGTCCTTGCTTTCGAGAGTTTGAAGGCGAGCACCTCTGCGTCAACGATAACTATGTGAAGAAGATGATTACGATTGATGTGGACACGGAGCTGATTGGAAGCAAACATGTGTCGGATGAGTTCATCAACAGTAGATCGAATGATGACGACCTCTGTTTTTGTCTTGCATATCTAGGTGAGGATGAGCTCTACTATTGTATGTTTCAGCAACGAGATATCAAAGTGCGAGGTCGACAGGTAAGCAAGGCTGAGATGCAGAGAGCTCTAGAGATATTGGCTCCAGAGAATGCGCAGTTCTCATCAGTCCTCTGTGGAGAATGTTTGTACAACATCATCGCGGCTTTGAAGGACGAAGTTGATCCTGCCTGTCCAATATGATCTGGAAAAAGAGGGTGTGGCTGCAGGCGACTGCAGCCGGGTTAAACTTACTGATATGGAGCCATTGTGAGCTCAAGCCTGCTCACCAACTCCTTGTAGCGGTTCCTGATTGTTACTTCTGTAACACCGCTAACTTTCGAGATATCACGCTGGGTGACTCTGTTGTCAGACATTATCGAAGCGATGTAGATAGCCGCTGCAGCAAGACCTCGTGGGTCGCGGCCTGTCACTAGTCCTCTGACCTTCTTTGCCTGATTGAGAATCTCCATGGTTATTTTCTGTACCTCACTCGGAAGCTTGAGGTCCGAGATGAATCGCGGTACGTAGTTCTCTGGAGATGAGATCGGCATTCGTATCTTGAGCTTGGTCACCAGCATTCTGTAGTGCGCAGAGATCTTCTTCTTAGATTCCCTGCTGTGTTCAGCTATCTCCTCAATGGAGCGAGGCGAACCTCTGTGTCTGCAAGCAGCATAGACTGCAGCAGCTGCGGTTGCGTCGATTGACCTGCTTCGCCATAATTTTCCCGCGATAAGCTTTCGGTACATACGTGCAGCATGTTCCCGTAGGCCGTGAGAGAGTCCTAGCTGTGAGGACAGTCGGTCAATCTCAGTCATTGCCTGTGCCAGGTTTCGGTCAAGAGAGGAGTGAACTCTTGTCCGTATCTGCCATTTCCTGAGGCGATAGATTTGTGCTCGCTGCTTGGCACTGAAGGAGGCACCCTTCGAATCACGGTCTCGCCAATCGATCATAGTCGAGAGGCCTTTATCGTGCAGTGCGTAGCTAGTTGGAGCACCAGTTCGCGCGCGTGAGGCGCGCTCATCAGAGGTGAATGCTCTCCATTCGGGTCCTGTATCAATGCGATGATCGCTCAATACGAGACCGCAAGTGGTACAGATCACTTCACCCTTTTCATTATCCCTGACGACATCAGTGCCTCCACATTCGGAGCACGTCAGTTCAGGAGTTTCCGGTATTACTTCTTCTCTTCTCGTTTCATCTATCCTAGATGTTGCCATTTGTGAACTTGTTCCCTCCAATGCAACCTGGGTATCAAGAGGGCCCAGATCCCTCGCGTGCTATGCAGATTCATTCTCTTCCTCAAGCTTCTATCACGGTGCCATTGTTATATTGAGCTTCTGAACGAGCTCCTTGTATCGGTTCCTCACTGTCACTTCTGTCACACCAGCTGCCATTGCAATGTCGCGTTGTGTCACTCTATGATCCATGAGGATCGATGCTATGTATATAGCAGCGGCTGCGAGCCCACGCGGATCTCGCCCGGTGACCAGTGTTCGGTTCTGTTTTGCCATATCGAGTATCTCGAGCACTTTCTGCTGAACCTTTCCCGGCAGATTGAGCTGTGTGATGAATCGCGGGACATAATTTGCCGGATCCGAGATCGGCATTCGTAGTTTCAGCTTCTCCACCAAGAGGCGGTAGTGCTGTCCGATTTTCTTGCGACTCACCCTTGAGTGCCGTGATATCTCTTCCAGGGAACGTGGTGCTTTCCTCAGTCTGCAGGCGGCATATATGGCCGCTCCCACCATCGCGTCGATGGACCTGCTACGTGCAAGCCTTCGAACGATCAGTTTTCTATACAAGAGGGCTGCCAGTTCCTTGATGCTTTTGGTAAGTCCTAGCTGTGATGACAATCTGTCTAGTTCAGACATAGCCTGAGCAAGGTTTCTGTCAACCGAGCTGTGGACTCGTGTGCGAATCTGCCATTTCCTTAGTCGGTAAATCTCAGAACGTTTCTTGGCTGTAAATCGTTTACCCTGGGAGTCGTGGTCTCTCCAGTCAATCATGGTTGAGAGTCCTTTGTCATGAATAGCGTAGTTGGTTGGTGCACCAGCTCGTGATCGTGCATCCTTTTCATCGCTAGTGAATGCTCTCCATTCGGGTCCTGTATCAATGCGATGTTCGCTGATAACAAGCCCGCAGGTGGCACAGATGCGTTCACCCTTTTCCAAGTCTTGCACAACCTCATGGCCTCCACACTCGGGGCACGTGAAGCCTGCTGCCTTGGCGCGATCAGGTTGCTTTCGGTCTGACCTAGACATTGTCCGACTACCTCTCTCCGCGGGACTCTGGCCATTAGGGGTCTTCGATAATCTTGCAGTCATTCATGCTTCGTGGCGCAGAAGTACTATCAGAATACGTTCAATCCCCGTTCAGATT